>JBAWHI010000511.1:0-4747 GCA_049593675.1 Nocardioides sp. | reverse complement strand
ATCGAGGCGATGGCCTCGACCCAGGGTCACACCCAGTCGCTGCACACCAACGCGCTGGACGAGGCGATCGCGCTGCCGACCGACTTCTCCGCCCGGATCGCGCGCAACACCCAGCTGCTGCTCCAGCAGGAGAGCGGCACGACCGGGACGATCGATCCCTGGGCCGGCTCGTACTACGTGGAGCGGCTGACCCACGACCTCGCCGAGCGCGCGTGGGGGCACATCCTCGAGGCCGAGCGGGCCGGCGGGATGGCGGCCGCGATCGAGCAGGGCATCCCGAAGATGCGCATCGAGGAGGCCGCCGCCCGGACCCAGGCCCGCCTGGACTCCGGCGCCCAGAAGCTGATCGGCGTGAACACCTTCCGACTGGCCGCCGAGGACAAGCTCGACGTCCTGCGGGTCGACAACGACGACGTCTACCGGCAGCAGATCGCCAAGCTCGAGCGCCTCCGGGCCGAGCGGGACGACGACGAGGTGCGCCGCACGCTCGAGGCGCTCACCGCCTCCGCCGAGCGCGGCGGGGTGTCGACCGGCTCGACCTCCGGGGGGAGCCTGGACGGCAACCTGCTCGCACTCGCCGTGGACGCCGCCCGCGCGAAGGCCACGGTGGGGGAGATCTCCGAGGCGCTCGAGAAGGTCTACGGGCGTCACCAGGCCGTGATCCGTACGATCAGCGGCGTGTACAAGGCCGAGGCGAACAAGGCCGGCGACAGCGCGGTCACCGCGGTCGTGGAGGCCGCCGACCGTTTCGAGGAGGCGGAAGGCCGCCGGCCGCGCATCCTGGTCGCGAAGATGGGCCAGGACGGCCACGACCGCGGCCAGAAGGTCGTGGTCAGTGCCTTCGCCGACATGGGCTTCGACGTCGACGTGGGGCCGCTGTTCTCCACGCCCGAGGAGGTCGCCCAGCAGGCCGTCGACGCCGACGTGCACATCGTCGGGGTCTCCTCGCTCGCGGCCGGTCACCTCGCGCTGCTGCCGGCGCTGAAGGAGGCACTGGCCGAGCAGGGGCGTCCCGACATCATGGTCGTGATCGGCGGGGTGATCCCGCCCGACGACGTCCCCACCCTCACCGAGATGGGGGCCGCGGCGGTCTTCCTGCCCGGCACCGTGATCGCCGAGTCGGCGCTCGACCTGCTCGCCCGGCTGCGGGAGCAGCTGAAGCACTGATGCCCGACGTCGAGGTCATCGTCGAGGGGGTCCGGGCGGGACGGCGGGCCGCGGTCTCGCAGGCGATCACCCTCGTCGAGTCGACCAATCCGCGACACCGCGAGCAGGCGCGGGAGCTGCTGACGGAGCTGAGTGCTGCCGGGGGTGGCGCCGTGCGGGTCGGCGTCTCGGGTGTGCCCGGCGTCGGGAAGTCGACCTTCATCGAGGCGCTCGGATCCCGGCTCACCGCCGCCGGCCATCGAGTCGGTGTGCTGGCGGTCGATCCGTCGAGCGTGCGCACGGGCGGCTCGGTGCTCGGCGACAAGACCCGGATGGCCAGGCTCGCCACCGATCCGGGCGCCTTCATCCGCCCCTCGCCGAGCGCCGGGACGCTTGGGGGAGTCGCTCGTGCGACGGTCCAGGCGATCACGGTCCTCGAGGCGGCGGCGTACGACGTCGTGCTCGTCGAGACGGTCGGCGTCGGTCAGTCCGAGGTGACCGTCGCGGGGATGGTGGACACCTTCCTCTTCCTGACCCTCGCCCGCACCGGCGACCAGCTGCAGGGCATCAAGAAGGGCATCCTCGAGATCGCGGACGTCATCGCGGTCAACAAGGCCGACGGCGACCGTCAGCAGGAGGCCCGCGCGGCGGCCCGGGACCTGGCCGGCGCGCTGCGCATGGTCCGCGGCAAGCAGGAGTGGGCACCGCCGGTGGTGACCTGCTCGGGTCTCGAGGACGCCGGCGTCGACGACGTGTGGGACCGGGTCCTCGCGCATCGCGACCACCTCGGGACGGACGGTCTCGCCGAGAAGCGGGCGCAGCAGCAGCTCGACTTCACCTGGGCGCTGGTGCGCGACGAGCTCGACCAACGGCTGCGCCACTCGGCCGCGGTGCGATCGATCCGCACCGAGGTCCGCGAGGCGGTGCTCGCCGGGGAGCTGCCCGCCACCGTCGCGGCCGACCGGATCATCGCGGCGTACGACGCCGACTGACCAGATCGCCGGCGGCGAATCACCAGATCTGGGTATGCGAGCCCGGCCCCTCCGGTCGGATGCTGACGAGCATCGGACTTCTCGGATCGGAGGCAGGAACATGCGCAGAACTCGGATCGTCGCCGCCGCGGCGGCGCTCTCCCTCGCGGCCACGTCGGCGACGCTGATCTTCCCCAGCGAGGCGGCCGCTCCGCAGCCCACCACTCTCGCGACGGACCTGGTCAGCCCGCTGACCACCGCGATCGACGACGACGGCACTGCCTACGTCACCCAGAACTTCGCCGGCCTGCTGAGCAAGGTCCGGCCCGGCAAGAAGCCGAGGACCGTCTACGCCAGCAGCCACGGCAACGAGGTGGGAGGCGTCTCCGTCCTCCACGAGAAGCTGGTCTTCACCGAGACCGCGAACGGGCCGGACGGCTTCCCCGTCCGGGCCTGGGTCAAGTGGATCACGCCTCGGGGCAAGGTGCGCACGCTCGCCGACGTCCGTGCCTATGAGGACCGGCGCAACCCCGACGGTCGGTTCACCTACGGGGTCCGCGGGATCAGCAGCGAGTGCGAGGAGCAGTGGCCGGTCGAGGAGTTCGGCCCGGCGACCTACCGGGGCCTGCCCGACTCCCATCCCTACGCGACCCTCCAGACCGACCAGGGCATCACCCTCGTCGCGGACGCCGGCATGAACGCCGTCCTGGCCATCTCCGCCCACGGCCGGATCAGGACGCTGGCCGTGACCCCGCCGGTCCCGGTGGAGATGACGCCGGAGCTGGCCGGCGCCCTGGGCGTCCCCGACTGCGTCGTCGGCATGACCTACTACGGGGAGTCCGTGCCCACCGACATCGCCCTGACCCGGCACGGCCGGCTGCTGGTCCTCACCGAGGGCGGCGGGCTGGGCGAGCAGCTGCCGCTGGGCGCGATTCACTCCCTCAAGCTCAGGACCGGCAAGCTGACGCCGTGGGTGGATGGCCTGGCGACACCGACCGGACTGGCCGTGGCCCGCAACGGCGACACCTACGTCGCCGAGCTCTTCGGCGGCCGGATCTCCCGGATCAAGCGGGGCACCTCCACGGCGCGCACGTTCGCGGAGGTCAACCTCCCGGCCGCGGTCGAGTGGACCCGGCGGGGGCTCTACGCCACCGTCGACGCGCTGGTCGGTCCGTCCGAGGAGGACCCCACCATCCCGCCCGGAGGGAGGCTGGTGCGCTTCGGTCGCTGAGCGGTTGATGGATCGGGGCGGGGGGTGAACTAACCTCGTCCTGATGTCGTCCACCACGCCCAGCCCCGCCGCCGTCCTCGTCGATGCCGCGGTCCAGGAGGCTGAGGTCGAGCTGGTGGCCCTGCGCCGCGACCTGCATGCGCACCCCGAGCTGTCCTGGGGCGAGGCACGCACCTCGACCGTCGTGGCGGACCGGATCCGGCGCGCCGGCTGGCGCGTCGACCGGCTGCCGCAGAGCGGCGTGCTCGCCGAGCTCGGCCCCGAGGACGGTCCGGTCGTCGCCCTGCGGGCAGACCTCGACGCCTTGCCGGTCCCGGACCTGACCGACGACCCCTGGTCGAGCACCGTCGCGGGCGTCACCCATGCCTGCGGCCACGACGTGCACACCTCGGCCCTGGTCGGGGCGGCGATCGCCCTGGCACGGGTCGACGAGGCCGGGCTGCTGCCCGGCCGGGTGCGCCTGCTCTTCCAGCCCGCCGAGGAGGTCATGCCGGGGGGAGCGCTCTCGCTCATCGCTCAGGGCGCACTCGCCGACGTGGAGCGGGTCTTCGGGCTGCACTGCGACCCCACGCTCGACGTCGGCGAGGTCGGCCTGCGGGAGGGGCCGATCACGGGTGCTGCCGACCTCCTCAACGTGACGCTGACCGGCTCGGGCGGCCACACCTCGCGTCCGCACCTGACCGAGGACCTGACCTACGCCCTGGGCAAGGTGGTCACGGAGCTGCCCGCCATCTTGTCGCGGCGGCTCGACCCGCGCGCCGGGGTCAGCGTGTCGTGGGGGATCGTGCGGGCCGGCTCAGCGCCGAACGTGATCCCCGCGACCGGGCGGATCGGTGGCACGGTCCGGATGCTCGACGCGATCGCCTGGTCCGAGGCCGAGAAGCTGGTGCCGCTGCTGATCGAGCAGATCGTCGCGCCGTACGGCGTGCACGCGCAGGTCGAGTACCAGCGCGGCGTACCGCCCGTGGTCAACGACCTCGACTCGATCGCGCGGCTGGCGCGCACCGTGGAGCACGTCCTCGGGGTCGAGGGGCACGTCCCGACCCAGCAGAGCCTGGGCGGCGAGGACTTCGGCTGGTACCTCGACCGGGTTCCCGGCGCGATGGGCCGGCTCGGGACGCGGACCCCGGGCGGGCCGACGTACGACCTCCACCAGGGCAACCTGCGCATCGACGAGCGCGCCGTCGCCATCGGTGCGCGCGTGCTGGCCGGGGCCGCGCTCTCGGCCCCGGCCTGAGCTAGCCCTTCCGGTACGGGATGCCGTCCGCGGCCGGTGGCCGCGACTTCCCGACCAGTCCGGCGACGGCGAAGATGGTCACCAGGTAGGGCAGCATCAGCATGAACTGGCTGGGGACCGGGGACCCGATCACCGACAGCACACCCTGCAGGTTCGAGGCGA
>JBAWHI010000510.1:0-3815 GCA_049593675.1 Nocardioides sp. | reverse complement strand
CGGCCGAGGAACTGGCGCACCGCGAGCGCGAGGCCGGTCGGCAGCGACGCGAGGTCGGCCGCACGTGCCCAGGGTGCGAGCTGAGGCGGCATCGGGGTCGGCGGCGCGAGCTGGAGCTTGACCCGCTCGCGCACGACATAGGTGCCGGCGGCGTAGTCACCGAGCCGCTTGCCGCGCGAGCTGAGCAGGGCCGCGAAGAACGCCGGTCCGCCGAGGAAGACGTAGATCTCGACCACGCCGATCAGGGCGCGGACGAAGGCGTGCTGGAACGAGATCGGCCCCGCGTCGTCGCGGACGGTGCGCAGGCCGAAGGCGAGCTTGCCGAGCGACCTGCCGCGGGTCAGCGTCTCCAGCGCGGTCGGGAGGACGAGGAACGCCACGATGATCGAGGCCAGCATCGCGACCGCGATCAGCGCCTCGGAGGTCTGCACGGCCGCGATCACCAGGCCCATGACCAGCGCGACCCACACGACGAGGGTCACCACGACGTCCAGGAGCCCGGACGCGATCCGCGAGCCCAGGTCGGCCGGTGGCAGGTCGAGCGCGACCGCCTCGCCGGTGACGAGGTCGTCGGTCGTGAGTGTCGCGAACTCGGAGGCCGTCATGTCGACGCCGAGTCTAGGCTCGGCCCATGGACCTGGATGCGTACGTCGCCGCGCACGCGTCCGAGTGGCAACGCCTCGAGCAGCTGACCCGGACGCGTCGGCTCACCGGGGCCGAGGCCGACGAGCTGGTGGAGCGCTACCAGCAGGTGGCGACGCACCTCTCGGTCGTCCGCACCTCGGCACCGGACCCCTCGCTGGTGGCGCACCTGTCCGTGCTGCTGGCGCGCGCCCGCAACAAGTCGTCGGGGACCCGGACCGGCACCTGGCACGGGGTCCGGCTGTTCTTCGTGGACCGGTTCCCCGCCGCGCTGTACCGGCTCCGCCGCTGGTGGATCACGACGATGCTCGCGTGCCTCGCGGTCACCGCGGTGATGATGATCTGGCTGCTGCAGAACCCGATGGTCGAGCAGAGCCTGCTCTCGCCGGCGGAGGTCGACCAGCTGGTCAACCAGGACTTCGAGGGCTACTACAGCGAGTACGCCGCCAGCCACTTCGCCGCCCAGGTCTGGGTCAACAACGCCTGGGTGACGGCACTGTGCCTGGCGCTCGGGATCCTGGGCCTGCCGGTGATCTACCTGCTGTTCACCAACCTCGCCAACCTCGCGATCATCGGGTCGATCATGATCCGCCACGACCACGGCGCACACTTCTTCGGGCTGATCCTGCCGCACGGTCTGCTCGAGCTGACCGCGGTCTTCGTGGCCGGCGGTGTCGGGCTCCGGCTGTTCTGGTCGTGGGTCGAGCCCGGCGCACTCACGCGGGCGCAGTCGCTCGCCCGCGAGGGTCGCACCGTCGGCACGGTCGCCCTCGGACTCGTCGCGGTGCTGTTCATCAGCGGCGTGATCGAGGCGTTCGTGACGCCGTCGGGACTGCCCACCTGGGCGAGGGTCGGCATCGGGCTCCTCGCCGAGGCGGTCTTCTTCGCCTACGTCTTCGTGCTCGGCCGCGACGCCTACCGTCGCGGCGAGACCGGTGACGTCGACGCGTCGCTGCTGGAGGACCGCGTCGCCACCCAGGCGTGAGCGCCCCCGCGGGCCGGGCTACAGCTCGATCCGCTCTCCGTGGCCGGCCAGCCGCGCCCGCACGTCGGTCTCCTCGAGCAGGTCGAGGAACCGCTGACCCGGTGTCGTGAACAGCCGCCGGTGGTTGCCGCGCGCGACGTGGCGCAGCCCCCAGGGCCAGAACGTGCCCCAGTGCACCGGGACGGCGGTGGCCGCCCCGACCCGGGCGACGGCATCCGCTCCCGCGACCGGGTCCATGTGCCCGTCCTCCAGGGTCGGGCCCCACCCGCCGATGGGCACCAGGGCGAGGTCGACCCGGCCCACCTCGGCCATGTCCTCGCGCAGCTCGGTGTCGCCGGGGAACCACACGGACCCGCCGTCGCCGTCGATCCGGAAGCCCAGGGCCGGGCCGGTGATCCTCGTGTGCGGCCCGCGGCCGCCGTCGTGGGTCGCCGGCAGCACGCGCACCCGCACGCCCGCCACGTCGACGACCTCGCCGGGCTCGACGCCCCGCACCCGGTCGGCTCCCACCGAGCGCAGCAGCGACTCGCCACCGCGGGGCACCAGGATCGGCACGTCGGCCCCGAAGCGCCGCAGCGAGGGGAGATGCAGGTGGTCGTGGTGCAGGTGCGAGACCACGACCACGTCGGCGTCGTACGCCTCCGGTCCGGGGGTGGCGGTCAGGCGGCGCAGGTGCAGCAGGCGGTCGCTGAGGAGCGGGTCGGTGGCGACGCGGACGCCGCCGATCTCGACCGTCGCCGACGCATGGCCCCACCAGGTGAGGGCGAGTGAGCCCATGGCGGGATGCTAGCGGCGTCGCCGTCAGTGCGTCCCGACGGCCACCGTGCCGTCCACGTCGGCGTCGTGCGTGACGAGGGCGGCGAGACCGGCCTGCTCCAGGAGTGCGGCGGTGTGGGGGGCCTGGGCGACGCTGGTCTCGAGCAGGACCCGCCCGCCGGCGACGAGCCAGTCCGGCGCGCCGGCGATCACCCCGCGCTGGACGTCGAGGCCGTCGGGTCCGCCGTCGAGCGCGACGAGGTGCTCGTGGTCGCGGGCCTCGGGGGGCATCGTGGCGATCGCGGCCGTCGGCACGTACGGCGCGTTCGCCACCACCGCCGTGACCCGGCCGCGCAGGCGCCGGGGGAGTGCGTCGTACAGGTCGCCCTCGAGGACCCGCTCCGGGGCGAGGTTGCGCCGGGCGACGGCGACGGCGGCGGGATCGAGGTCGGCGGCGTACACCTCGATCCCGGCCACGCGGTCGAGCAGTGCGGCCGCGACCGCGCCGGTGCCGCAGCAGAGGTCGACGACCACGTCCCCGGCGCGCAGGCCGGGTGCCGCGAGGCGCACCAGGGCGCTGGAGCGCAGGCGGGGGACGAACACCCCGGGGCCGACCGCGATCCGCAGCCCGCAGAACTCGGCGTACCCGACGACCTGCTCCAGCGGCTCCCCGGCGACCCGGCGCTCGACCAGGCGCGCGAGCGTGGCGTGGTCGGCCCCGACGGCGAGGAGCGCGCGCGCCTCCTCCTCGGCGAACACGCACCCCGCGTCGCGGAGGGTGGCCGCGAGCGCGTCGGGGTCCATGGCCGATGATGCTCCCATGCCGAGTGTTGCCACCCAGACCACCTGGATCGTGGTCGGCTATGCCGTGCTGGTCGCCGTCCTCGCACTCGTCGTCGCGCTCCGGCGCGGCGAGCGGCCGGGCTGGCTCGACCAGATGGCGTGGATGCTCGAGCTGCTGGTCGTCGTGCGCGCGCTGGTGGGCCTGGCGGCCCTCGGCGGCGACGGGCCGGACTCGATGTCGACGTACGTCGGCTACCTGATCGCGTCCGTGGGCGTCCTGCCGGTCACGATGAAGTCGATCGAGGACGACCGTGCCGTGTGGTCCTCGGGCGTGATCGCGATCGCGGCCGTGGCCGTGGCCGTGCTCGTCGTGCGACTGCAGACGACCGCATGAACCAGGGGGCCGGCGCGGCTGCGCGCTCCGGGCCGCACCAGGTCCTGCTCGCCCTGTACGCCCTGTTCGCGCTCGCGGCCGGCGCGCGGTCGCTGGTGCAGCTGTTCACCCGCTACGACGAGGCCCCGGTGGCGTACTGGCTCTCGCTCGCCGCGGCCGTCACCTATGCGCTCGGGTGGTATGCCATCCGGCGCGCATCCGTGGGGCACATGCGGTTCGCCGGCGTGATGCTCTGGATCGAGCTCGGTGGCGTCC
>JBAWHI010000509.1:0-2708 GCA_049593675.1 Nocardioides sp. | reverse complement strand
ATGCGGGTGGCAGCGGCGCCGAGGACGACCGCGGCGAGCGCGGCGAGCGCGACGAGGACCAGCGAGCCGCTGGCGATCGCCACGGCCACGAGGGCGGCGGCGAGGACGAGGAGGGCGACGGCGACGGTCAGACGCGTGCTGCGCTGACGACGCCGGCTGGGACGGCCGACGGCAGGTGCCTGAGGGGAAGCCATACCAGCAGGTTAGGTCCCCTGCTCGTCGGATCTGACGCGACACGCGCGCTCGAGGAGGATCGACGAGGCGACGATGGCCACACCGCCCAGTGCCGCGATCGCCGAGCGGAGCACCCGCTGGTCGGCGAGCTCGGTGTCCAGCCCGACCCAGCTGAGGGCGTACCCGGCGTACCCGCCGGCCACCAGGGCCCCGACGAGCGCACAGGACCGGGCCAGCACGAGCCGGTTCACGGCCCGGTGCGGATCGAGGCGCTCGTGGTGGACATGGAGGGCGCGCCAGGTGAGGTAGGCGGTGGCACCGAGGATCGCAGCGACCAGGAGCAGTGCCAACGGCTGGGCCCAGGTGACGACCGGCGCGATGCCGCGGACCCGCTCGGACAACGGGTGCAGCAGCCACCCGCCGACCAGTCCGACGACCGCCCAGCCGGTCAGCGTCGCCGGGGACGTCGGGCGCAGCCGCTGTGCGCCCGGCTCCTCGCCGGACGGCTCCGAGCTCACCGCAGGACCGCGCGAGGCGCCACTGCGGGGGTCACTGGATCTCGAGCACCAGGTCGTCGCGCAGCTTCATGCCGCTCTGGTCGGTCTTCTCGATCAGGTCGGCGACCGGGCCGTGGTCGGGGAACTCGGCGTCGGGCTCCAGGTCCAGCCAGGGCCGGAGCACGAAGGCCCGCTGGGTCGCGCGCGGGTGCGGCAGGCGGAGCGAGTCGTCGTCGCTGCGCCGGTCGCCGACGACGATCAGGTCGACGTCGAGGGTGCGCGGCGCGTTCTTGACGTCGCTGCGCTCGCGCTCGAAGGCGTCCTCGATCGCCAGCGCCCGGTCCATCAGGCGGCTCGCGGCCAGGGTCGTGTCGATGAGGACCACCGCGTTGAGGAAGGTCTTCGCCTCGGGCGGGGAGTCGACGGGGTCGGTCTCGTAGACCGGGGAGACGCCGGTGACCCACACGTCGGGGGTGTCGGCGATCGCGTTCACCGCGCCTTGGAGGCTGCCCATCCGCTCACCGAGGTTCGACCCCAGGGCCAGCACCGCCCGCCGGATCGGGCGCATCTCACCGGTCAGGGTGTCGGTGTCGACGATGTTGGGGTTGGGGGTCTCAGTCACAGGAGGACCTCGCGTTTCCGGGTGATCGTGAGCGCCACGTCCGAGAACGTCGCGTCGATGGGTGCGTCCGGCTTGTGGACCGTGACCCGGGCCCATTCAACACGGTCGCCCAAGAGGCAGACGTCCGCGATCCGGTGGGCCAGAGTCTCGATCAGGTCGACCGGATCCTTCTCCACGGCGGCTTTCACCGACGTGACGAGACTTCCGTAGTCGACGGTGTCTTGCAAATCGTCGGAGGCCGCCGCAGGACGGGTGTCCACCCCCAGAACCAGGTCGATGACGAACGTCTGACCGTCGCGCTTCTCGACGTCGAAGACCCCGTGGTGGCCCCGGCACTCGATGCCCGTCACGGCGAGCTCGTCGCTCATCCTTCGGCTCCATCCTCACTCAGGCGGCTGACGACCCGCAGGGCGTCTCGGGCGGCACGCACGTCGTGGACCCGCAGCCCCCACACGCCGCACCGGGCGAGGTGGATCGCGAGAGCCGTGCTGGCGTGCTCACGTTCGTCGACCGGGCGAGGGTTCCCGTCCCGGTCGACGAGCAGCCTACCGAGGAAGGACTTGCGGCTGGCGCCCACCAGCAGCGGCGGACCGAGCGCCAGCAGCGGATCCAGGTCGCGCAGCAGCGCCCAGTTGTGCTCGGGTCGCTTCGCGAAGCCCAGGCCGGGGTCGATGACGATCCGGTCCTGCGCCACCCCCGCGGCGAGGATCGCCTCGATCCGCGCCGCGAGCTCGTCGCGCACCGCCGCGACGACACCGCCCGGGCCGTCGTACACGGCGAACTCGCCCATGTGGTCGGCGTGGGCGCGCCAGTGCATCGCGACGTACGTCGCCCGGCCGGCCGCCACGACGTCGAGGATGGCCGGGTCCGCGAGACCGCCGGAGACGTCGTTCACGATCACGGCACCGGCCTCGAGGGCCGCCGCGGCCACCTCGGCCCGCATCGTGTCGACGGAGACCACGGCGCCCTCCGCAGCGAGCGCCGCGATCACCGGGACCACCCGTCCGAGCTCCTCCTCCGCCAGCGGTCGGGTCGCGCCGGGACGCGTCGACTCACCACCGATGTCGAGGATGTCGGCGCCGTCGGCGAGCAGGTCACGACCGTGCGCGATCGCGGCGTCCGGCTCGAGCCATCGCCCGCCGTCGGAGAACGAGTCGGGCGTGACGTTCACGACGCCCATGAGGAGGGGGGTCGTCGCCATGCTCACGAGGCTAGGGCACCGCCGTCGGACCGCCGTGGCGGCCTCAGCCGTTGCGGTGGATGAGCGCCATCGCCTCGGCGCGGGTCGTGGGGTTGCTGCGCATCGTCCCGCGCACCGCCGACGTGATCGTGCGGGCGCCGGCCTTGCGCACCCCGCGCATCGTCATGCAGAGGTGCTCGGCCTCGATCACGACGATCACGCCGCGCGCCTCGAG
>JBAWHI010000508.1:0-1908 GCA_049593675.1 Nocardioides sp. | reverse complement strand
TCGGGCGTCGGGTCCGGGGTGGGCTCGGGCGTCGGGTCCGGGGTGGGCTCGGGCGTCGGGTCCGGGGTGGGTTCGGGCGTCGGGTCCGGGGCTGCGCACGGCTTGATCCAGATGACCTTCGACTTGGTGTCGTTGCCCTTCGAGCCGGGCGTCGCCACGCTGACCTTCACGTGGTAGCCCTGCACCGGGTGGGGCTCGCCACCCGAGAAGGCCAAGGTGTACGCCTTGTCGCCGTCCAGGTCGTTGCCCCCACCTGCGTCGTCGCCACCGACCCACACGAAGTCGTGGCCCGGCAGGATCGTGATGTCCTTGGTCGGCGCCTGCGGCGTGAAGCTGACGTAGGAGTTGATCTCGTCGCCCTTGTCGAAGTTGAACCAGCGGATCCTGAAGCTGCACTCGACGTGGGGGTCGTTGCTGGTGCTCTCGTCGGCGTCGATGTCGGCGATCTTGACGGTGCCGTTGTTGCCACCGGGGTTGCCGCCCTTGTCGTTCCCGGCCTGGCCGGCTGCGGCGACGGCAGGCGCGACTCCTGCGACGAGGGCGGTGGACGCCAGCGCCGCCGTGGCGGCGGTCAGAAGTCGAGCTCGCATGATGTCTCCCCGGTAGAACTGCTGATGCGACGACGGTTCCACGCCTGGACCACCTCAACCAGCGACCTCGGGCAACCTTGTACCTGCCGTGGCACAACCTTGAGGTCACCTTGAGGAAGTGCGGGGATCCAGGCTCAGAGGACCGGGTCGAAGGGCTCGGTCCCCCGCACCAGGCGCAGCCGACGCGGCGCGTCGTGGGCTCGTGCGAACGCCAGCTCGTGGGCCAGGTCGCCGATGTTGTTCGACGCCGGGAGCGGGGCGATGCCCAGGGTCGAGAGGGTGCCGACCGCCTTGCCGCCGCCGGACAGGAAGCCGGAGCCGGAGTCCCCGGGGACGCCCGGGGAAACGGTGTACAGCGGGTGGGACCAACCCCCGTCGGCGGGGTCGGACCCGAGGCTGATGCCGGTGTGGGGAGCGAGCGCCGCGATGCCCCCGCGGAGGCTGGAGTTGCCGTAGGTCCACACCCGGTCACCTGCGGCGGTGCCGTCGGCGTCGATGCCGGTGGGGCCACCCCAGAACGGGACCGAGGGGTTCACGGTCCGAGCATCCGCGCGCCGCACCCGCACCAGGGCGAAGTCGTTGTAGGCGCAGGCGTTCGCGTCGGTCGTCCCGGCCTTCGCCATGGCGAGCCAGGAGGAGTAGGCGAGTCGACCCGAGCCGACCTTGGTGCCCGAGTCCGCCAGACTCCCGCCCTCGCGGAAGGTCACCTTGGTGCCCAGCGGGAGGGAGCGGGCCGAGCATCCGTCGGTGTCGGTCGCCCCGCCGGTGCCCGCGCAGTGGGCGGCATAGCCGATGTAGACCCGACCTCGGGCGCCGGTGAACACGAAGTTCGCGGTGCACTGCGCCCCGCGGGTGTACATCATCGTCCCGGGGTGGATCGCCGCCCGGTCGGCCGGTGCCCAGCGGCTCCGCGCGTCACCTCCGGCGGCGTCGGCCGGCGAGATGCCGAGGCCGAGCACGGCAAGGGTGACCGTAGCGATGACAGCTGCTGCTCGTCGTACCTGCACAGCTGTCGAACGAGCGCGGGTGATGCGAGGTTATGGCCTCCGCGCAGCGCACCGTGCGCGCGTGGCCGCTGCGCTGCTCGCCGCTGAGGCTCTGGACGGTCGTCGAGCGCCTCGTCGAGGTCCGTGGTGCCGCCATGCGGTCCTGACGGCTCCGGCACACGACATCGCGTCGGAGTGGCCGGAACCGGCCCGCTCGACCCGGCCCGATGGGTAGCCTCCGGGGGTGCCGTTGCCAGCCCCCCGCGCCCGCTCCTCGGCACGTCGATCGGTGGCGGCGTCCGTGGCCGCGGCCGTCCTGCTCGGTGCGGCCG
>JBAWHI010000507.1:0-1752 GCA_049593675.1 Nocardioides sp. | reverse complement strand
CTGGCGGTCGAGCAAGCCGCGCGGCTGAGGGACGAAGCCGCGACCGGCGGGCCGAGACCCGATGCCCCGGAGCGTGGCCGCGCCAGCGGACCCGCTCAACGACCGGCGGTCGAGCGAACCGCGCGGCTGAGGGACCAAGCCGCGACCGGCGGGTCGAGACCCGATGCCCCGGAGCGTAGCCGCGCCAGCGGACCCGCTCAACGACCGGCGGTCGAGCGAGCCGCTATCCGGCACACCCACCCGTGGAGACCTCGACGGAGCTGGCGCGTCCGGCCTGGGCGGCAGCGCCGACCTGACCGGCCGTCAGGGCGTAGCCGGTCTCGCCGTCGGTGACCGAGGCGGCGAACACGACGCCGGCCACGTCGCCCCGCGAGGTCACGATCGGCCCGCCGGAGTTGCCGGGCAGGATCCGGCCACGCAGCGACAGCACCTCGCGGACCACGGCTCCGTCGCCGTAGATGTTCGGCGACCGCAGCCGCTGCTCGGCGCGGATCCGGGCCGGCTCGACGTGGTAGGGGCCGTCCTGCGGGTAGCCCAGGATGGCCACCCCGTCCTGGGGCTGCACGTCGGAGTCGAACGACAGCGGCGAGATCTCGCCGCTGTCGAAGGCGAGCACGGCGACATCGATGTCGGGGTTGTAGTAGACGGTCTCGGCGTCGACCGTGCCGTCCCCGACGACCACGTCGGGGTCGTCGATGCCCGCCACGACATGGGCGTTGGTCATCAGTCGGTCGGGGGCGAAGACGAAGCCCGAGCCCTCCACACCGCGGCCGCACTCGTTGGTGCCACGGATCTTGAGCACGCTCTCCTCGGCGTTCGCGACGTCGGGGTCCTTGAGCAGCCGCTGGGGGCCCGGGCCGACCTCGACGATCCGCTCGGGCGCGAAGGGCTCCAGGTAGCGCGGGAAGAAGCTGGCCCCGACGACGTCGTTGAAGGCCTGCAGGGCGTTGCCGGCCGACGCAGGCAGCACCTCGTCGACCTCGGCGAGCACCGACGAGCTGCGCACGAGCGGGGTGATCCCGCCGATCCGCGAGCCCGAGATCGCCACACCGAGCGCCCAGGCGACGATCAGCACGGCGAGCGCGCTCAGCATCGCGCCGCCGACCGCGTCGAGCGCCCTGATCGGCTGCCAGGTGATCCGGTCACGGATCCGGGTGCCGGCGAACTGGAAGGTGGCCTGGCCGAGCGACGCGGCCAGGATCACGATGAACAGGGCACCGAGCGACACCATGAGCGACGGGTTGGCGTCGCCGAGCGCGACCGGCGCCAGCCACACACCGAGCAGGCCGCCGAGCAGGAGCCCGCCGGTCGCGAAGGCGCCGGTGATGAACCCCTGCCAGTAGCCCGAGAGCGCATAGGCGAGGACGAGGACGACGAGCAGCCAGTCGAGCAGGTTCACTCGGCCTCCTCGTCCCGGTCGTCCTCGATGTCCAGCAGCCGCGACCGCCGGCCATCAGCCTGCAGCATGTAGTCGGGCAGATCGCGCACCCGGGTCTGGTCCCACGGGCGCGTCCAGCCGAGGTAGTCGAAGAGTCGCGCGATGATCCCGCCGGTGAACCCCCACAAGATGACGTCCTTGTCGGGACCGATCAAGAAGCCCGGGCTGCGGTAGTCGACCCGCGGGTGCCGGACGGTGACGCGGTGCTCGGGGTCGAGCAGCTCCGCGATGGGGGCGTGGTGGATGGCGTGCACCTCGGCCGGGCTCACGATGCTCACCGCTGCCGGCTCGCGACGCCAGCCGAGGATCGGGGT
>JBAWHI010000506.1:0-3687 GCA_049593675.1 Nocardioides sp. | reverse complement strand
CCGGGGCGACAGGCTCGACCACCGGGGCGACAGGCTCGACCACCGGGGCGACAGGCTCGACCGACGGGGGACGCGATGACCGACCACCGGAGCGCGATGCTGGAGAAGCTCGCCGACCTCGATGCCGAGCACGCCAAGGCGGTCGAGGGCGGCGGCCAGAAGTACGTCGAGCGCCACCATGCCCGCGGCAAGCTGTTGCCCCGCGAGCGCATCGAGCTGCTGATCGACGAGGGCTCGGCCTTCCTCGAGCTCTCGCCGCTGGCCGGCTGGGGGTCGGACTTCGCCGTCGGCGCCTCGGTCGTCACCGGCATCGGCGTGGTCGAGGGCGTCGAGTGCATGATCACGGCCAACGACCCGACCGTGAAGGGCGGCGCCTCGAACCCGTGGACGGTCAAGAAGATCTTCCGGGCCTCGCAGATCGCCGAGGAGAACGGGCTGCCGTCGGTCTCCCTGGTCGAGTCCGGCGGCGCGGACCTGCCGACCCAGAAGGAGATCTTCATCCCGGGCGGCAAGCTGTTCCGCGACATCACCCGCGCCAGCGCGCGCAAGGAGCCGACGATCGCGCTGGTCTTCGGCAACTCCACCGCGGGCGGGGCCTACGTCCCGGGCATGTCCGACTACACGGTGATGGTCAAGGAACAAGCCAAGGTCTTCCTCGGCGGTCCACCGCTGGTGAAGATGGCCACCGGCGAGGAGTCCGACGACGAGTCGCTCGGCGGCGCCGAGATGCATGCGCGCACCTCGGGCCTGGCCGACTACCTCGCCGAGGACGAGCGCGACGCCATCCGGATCGGTCGCCGCATCGTCGCCCGCCTCAACTGGCGCAAGGCCGGGGCGTCATACGGACGGAGCAAGGGGACACACTCTCCGTATGACGTCTCGACGTACGCCGAGCCGGACGAGGACCCGGAGGGACTCCTCGACCTGATCCCCACCGACCTCAAGGAGCCCTTCGACCCGCGCGAGGTGATCCGGCGGATCTGCGACGGGGTCAGTGAGACCAACGGCGCCGGGTTCGACGAGTTCAAGCCGCTCTACGGCTCCTCGCTGGTCACCGGGTGGGCGCAGCTGCACGGCCGGCCGATCGGGATCCTGGCCAACGCCCAGGGGGTGCTGTTCTCCGAGGAGGCCCAGAAGGCCACCCAGTTCGTCCAGCTCGCCAACCAGAGCGACACCCCGCTGCTGTTCCTGCACAACACCACCGGCTACATGGTGGGCAAGGACTACGAGCAGGGCGGCATCATCAAGCACGGCGCGATGATGATCAACGCGATCAGCAACTCCACGGTCCCGCACCTGAGCGTGATCATGGGGGCGTCCTACGGCGCCGGCAACTACGGCATGAACGGCCGCGCCTTCGACCCGCGCTTCCTCTTCACCTGGCCGTCCGCGAAGTCCGCGGTGATGGGTCCGGCGCAGCTCGCCGGGGTGCTCGAGATCGTGGCGCAGCAGTCGGCCGAGGCCAAGGGGCAGACGTTCGACGCCGAGGGGTTCAAGCCGGTCAAGGAGATGGTCGAGGCCCAGGTCGAGGAGCAGTCGATGCCCTACTTCCTCTCCGGGATGGTCTACGACGACGGCGTCATCGACCCGCGCGACACCCGCACCGTCCTGGGCATCTGCCTGTCGGTGATCGAGAACAAGCCCTATGCCGGCACCGACAGGTTTGGAGTCTTCCGACCATGATCAGACGACTGCTCGTCGCCAACCGGGCCGAGATCGCCAGCCGGGTGTTCCGCACCTGCCGCACCCTCGGCATCGAGACCGTGGCGGTCCACTCCGACGCCGATGCCGACCTGCCCTACGTCCGCGAGGCCGACGCCGCCGTACGCCTGCCGGGCAACGCGCCGTCCGAGACCTACCTGCGCATCGACCTGGTCCTCGACGCGGCCCGCCGCACGGGCGCGGACGCGATCCACCCGGGCTACGGGTTCCTGTCCGAGAACGCCGACTTCGCCCGCGCCGTGATCGACGCGGGGCTGACCTGGGTGGGTCCGGATCCTGCCTCCATCGACGCGATGGGGTCGAAGATCGAGGCCAAGCGGATCATGCGTGAGGCCGGGGTCCCGACCCTGGAGGCGCCCGCCGACCCGACGGATGCTGACCTACCGCTGCTGGTGAAGGCATCAGCCGGTGGCGGGGGTCGGGGGATGCGCGTCGTGCGGTCGCTCGCCGCCCTCGCCGGCGAGATCGCGACGGCGGAGGCAGAGGCAGCCTCGGCCTTCGGCGACGGCACCGTCTTCGTCGAGCCCTACGTCGAGCGCGGCCGCCACGTGGAGGTGCAGGTCGTCGGCACGAGTGTGTACGGCGACCGCGACTGCTCGTTGCAGCGCCGCCACCAGAAGGTGGTGGAGGAGGCGCCGGCCCCGGGTCTGAGCGAGGGGGTGCGCACCGCCCTGCACGACGCCGCACGCAAGGCGGCCGAGGCGATCGACTATCGCGGCGCCGGCACGGTCGAGTTCCTCTACGACCCGGACACCGAGCGTTTCTGGTTCCTGGAGATGAACACTCGCCTCCAGGTCGAGCACCCGGTCACCGAGCTGGTGCACGGTGTCGACCTGGTCGAGCTGCAGATCGGCTCGGCCGAGGCGGACTGGACGATGGGCTGGGCCGACGCGCCTCGCGGCCACGCGATCGAGGTCCGGCTCTACGCGGAGGACCCCGCTGCGGACTACCAGCCGCAGAGTGGCCGGCTCGCGACGTTCGAGATCTTCCCGGAGGGCGTGCCGAGCGAGCCGGGCATCCGGGTGGACACCGGCTTCGAGTCCGGCAGCGAGGTGTCGACCCACTACGACGCGATGCTGGCCAAGGTGGTGGCACATGCGCCGACCCGCGAGGCTGCGGCCCGCAAGCTGGCCGGCGTGCTGAGTCGGGCCAGGATCCACGGCGTGGTCACCAACCGTGACCTGCTCGTCGATGTCCTGCGCTCCCCGCAGTTCCTCGACGGGGACGTCAGCACCGCGTTTCTCGTTGGTCGAACGTTCGGCCAACGCGAAACCGACCCCGGGTCCACGGTCGCGGCCGCGCTCGCCCTCGCGGAGCGGGCCGGTGCGCGGCGTACCGTCCAGCGCGGCGTCCCCGTCGCGTGGCGCAACGTGGTGTCGCAGCCGCAGCGCACCGAGTTCGAAGGGATCTCGCCAGGCTCGGCCACCGCGGTGGTCGAGTGGTTCGGCGGCCGAGACGGCTACACGGTGGACGGCCACGAGGTGATCGCCGCGAGCCCGACGGAGGTCACCCTCGAGACCGACGGGGTGCGCACCACCTATGCGATCGCAGTGGCCGGCGACGCCGTCGACGTGGACAGCGCGCTCGGGCACGTCCGGTTGACGAGCGTGCCGCGGTTCGTCGACCCGGCCGACGCCGTGGCCAGCGGCAGCCTGCTGGCGCCGATGCCCGGCAGCGTCGTCAAGGTCCTGGTCGAGCAGGGCGACGAGGTCGCCGCGGGCGACCCGGTGCTGGTGCTCGAGGCGATGAAGATGCAGCACACGGTCAGCGCCCCCACCGACGGTGTGGTGGTCACGCTCGACGTACGACCCGGCTCGCAGGTCGCGGCCGGAGAGGTCCTGGCAGTAGTGGAGGAGAAGTGATGAGCACGCACGCGTTCACCGAGTCCGAGGAGCGCCAGGAGCTGCGCAAGCAGGTCGCCAAGCTGGCCGCGACCTACGGGCGCGACTACTTCGTCGAGAAGGC
>JBAWHI010000505.1:0-3138 GCA_049593675.1 Nocardioides sp. | reverse complement strand
ACCTCCGCAGCGGCACCTACGTGAGCTTCTGGCGCCCGGCGGGGGTCCGCTCGGCGACCGTGCGGGTGCTCCACGAGCACCAGGGCCAGCGCAAGGTCGTCAGCCACTTCAACAAGGCCACCAAGGGCCGCATCGTGCGCGCCCTGATGGAGTCCGGCGCCGACCCGCGCACCCCGAGCGGGCTGGCGGGCGCGCTGCGCGACCTCGGCTGGGTGGTCGAGGAGGACGGCGAGCGCCTCGACGTCGTCGTCAGCGAGCTGTAGTCGCCGGGACCGGCGTCACCAGCTGCCGTCGGCGAAGGCGTCGTTGCCGGGAGGAAGCGCGTTGTAGAGCCGCATCGAGGCCCGGTCGTCGTACCACGACAGCACCGTGACCGAGGCCGGGGAGAGCTCCATGCGGAAGACCGAGCCCAGTGGTGCGTCCATCGCGCGGGCGACGAGGGTCTTGATCGGCGTCACGTGGCTCACGACGACGACGGTCCGGCCGGCGTGCGCGGCCAGCAGCCGCTCGAGCCCGGCGGCCACCCGCTTCTCGACCACGCGGAACGACTCGCCGCCGCCGGGTGCGAAGTCCAGGGAGCCGAGCCACGACTTCAGGTCCTCGGGGTGCCGCTCGCCGACCTCGGCGAAGGTCAACCCGTCCCACGCGCCGAACTCCATCTCGGCGAAGCCGGGCTCCACCTCGACCTCGTGTCCGAGCACCGCGGCCAGGATCTCCGCCGACTCCATCGTCCGGCGCACCGGCGACGCGATCACCGCGTCGACCCGCTCGGCGAGCGGCGACAGCCAGTCCGCGACCGCACGGACCTGGGCCCGGCCCTCGTCGCTGAGACCCGGGTTGGCGCTGGCCAACCCGCCGGAGAAGCGCTTCTCGACGGTGTGCGGGGTGACGCCGTGGCGCACCAGGATGACGGTCGTGGGCGTCCCGGGCGGTGCCCAGCCCCGCTGCGGCCGCTGCGCGGGCGACTCCACCTCCGCCACCAGTGACTCCGGCTCGGGGTCGGGGGCTCCCGCGACCGTGACACCGCTGCGCTTGCCGTCGAGCGCCTCGTTGGCCAGCCGGTCGGCGTGCTTGTTCTGCTCGCGCGGCACCCAGGTGTAGGTCGTGCCGAACGGCGCCAGGCCGTTGGCCTCGGCCGCCAGCGGACGCATGTCGGGGTGCTTGATCTTCCAGCGCCCCGACATCTGCTCGACCACGAGCTTGGAGTCCATCCGCACCTCGATGTCGGCCTCCGGCGCGTGCTCCTGCGCGAGCCGGAGCCCGGCGATCAGCCCGGAGTACTCCGCGACGTTGTTGGTCGCGACCCCGATCGTGGTGCCGTCCTCGGCGATCACGGCGCCCGTGCGGGCGTCCTTCAGGACCGCGCCGTACGCCGCCGGCCCGGGGTTGCCCCGCGAGCCGCCATCGGCCTCGATGACGACGGACCGGACCGAGGAGCCAGGGTCGCTCACAACCCCGACTCGGAGGTGCGGACCAGGATCCGCTGGCACTCCTCGCAGCGGACCACCTCGTCCTCCGCGAGGCCGCGGATCCGGCCCAGCTCGGACGCGTCGATGCTCAGCCGGCAACCGCCGCACTGGCGGGCGCGCAGCTCGGCCGCGCCGACGCCGCCCTTCTGCTCACGCAGCCGTGCGTAGAGCGCGACCAGGTCGTCGGGCAGGCCCTCGGCCGCCGGTCCGCGGTCGCGCTCCACCTCGGCCAGCTTCTCCTCGATCACCGCCAGCTTCTCGTCGCGGGCCACCGTCAAGGTGGCGAGCTGCTCGTCGACCTCGGCGACCATGCCCTCGAGCTTGGTCAGCTCGGCCTGCGCCTCCTCGAGCCGCTCCATCACCTCGAGCTCGTCGTCCTCGAGGCTGGAGATCCGGCGCTCGAGGGACTCCAGCTCGTGCTGCATCCGCTCGAGGTCCTTGGGATTGGTGATCAGGCCCTGGTCCATCCGGTCCCGGTCGCGGGTGCGCCGGCTCTTCACGGCCTCGACGTCGAGGTCCACCTTGCGCTGCTCGGTGCTGAGGTCCTCGACCAGGATCCGAGCATCGCGCGCGAGGTTCTCGACGTCGGTGCGCTTGCCCTCCAGGACGGCGATCTCGGCAGCCTCGGGCAGACTGCTCCGCTGGTGCCGCAGCTGGTCGGCGCGGGAGTCGAGCTCCTGCACGTCGAGGAGCTTCAGTTGGGCGGCGGGATCGGCTTTCAGCGGGGTCTCCTCGATCGGGGTCAGACTCGGAACTGCCAGGGATCGGTGCACAGGGTGCTCACCCGGGTCTCCACCGTATCGCCCGGGCCGCCGAGTGCCGTGCGCAGCCGGGCCTCCACCACCGGGAGCCACGTCCACTCGGCGGCCCAGTGGGCCACGTCGATGAGCGCCGGCCCGTCCTGCTCGCGGAACTCCCCGGCCGGGTGGTGCCGCAGGTCGCTGGTGATGTAGACGTCGGCGTCGGTGCCGGCGACCGTGTCGAGGAGGAAGTCACCCGCGCCGCCGCAGACCGCGACCCGGCGTACCCGCTGGCGCGGATCGCCCGCGATCCGTACGCCGTGCGCCGTCTCGGGCAGCGCCGCGGCCACCCGGGAGGCGAACTCCCGGAGCGTCTGGGTCGCGACCGTCCCGATCCGGCCGGTCCCCGTGGTGGCCACCCCCGGGTCGGCCACCTCGACGACGTCGAAGGCGGGCTCCTCGTAGGGGTGCGCGGCCAGCAGCGCCCGGACCACCGTGGCCCGACGGCCCCGCGGGAGCACCACCTCGATGCGCTCCTCGGCGACGGTCTCGGGCTCGCCGACCGAGCCGATCGCCGGTGTGGCACCGGGCAGCGGTCGGAACCGGCCCTGCCCTGCGGTCGAGAACGACGCCTGGTCGTAGTCGCCGATCCGCCCGGCGCCGGCCTGCGCGAGCGCTCCGCGGAGCCGGTCGGCGTCGGCCACCGGGACGAAGGTCGTCAGCTTGTCGAGCGGCGCTGACGGCGCCGCCACGATCGGCGCGAGGTCGGCGACCCCGAGCGCGGTGGCGAGCGCCTCCGAGACGCCCCCCACGGCCTGGTCCGCGTTGGTGTGCGCGGTGAGCAGGGCGCAGCCGGAGGCCGTCAGCGTCGTCAGCGTCCGGCCCTTGGGCGTGGTCGCGGCGAAGCCGTGGACCGGCTTGAGGAACAG
>JBAWHI010000504.1:0-10080 GCA_049593675.1 Nocardioides sp. | reverse complement strand
GTCATCGCCTCCGTGCGGGCCACGAAGCGCTCGACGAAGCGGTCGTAGACCTGGTCGGCGACGAACATCCGCTCGATCGAGACACAGAGCTGGCCCGAGCTGGAGAACGACGCCCGGACAGCGCCCTCGGCAGCCTTCTCCAGGTCGGCGTCGCGCAGGACCAGGAGCGGGTTCTTGCCGCCGAGCTCGAGCGAGCTGCCGATCAACCGCTCGGCGCAGGCCTTCGCGACGATCCGGCCGGTCGCCGTCGAGCCGGTGAAGCAGACGTAGTCGGCGCGCTCGATGATCGCCCCGCCGATCTCGGCCCCCGGGCCCGCCACGACCTGCCAGAGGTCGCGGGGGAACCCGGCCTCCTCGAGCAGCTGAGCGCTGAGCAGGGCGGAGAGCATCGTCTGCGCATCCGGCTTCGCGACCACCGCGTTGCCGGCGACGATCGCCGCGATCCCGTCGATGAGCGCCAGGTTGAAGGGGTAGTTCCACGGCGAGATGATCCCGACGACGCCCTTCGGCACCCGGTTCACCTCGGCTCGCGTCAGCACCGGGAAGACGCCCGGGCTGCGGCTGGTGCCGAGGTGACGGTGCGCCGTGCGCGCGTAGTAGCGCGCCGTCAGGGCGACGTGCAGCGGCTCGTCGAAGGCGTGCTTGCGGGCCTTGCCGTTCTCCCACACGATCAGGTCGACGATCTCGTCCTGGCGGTCGAGCACCAGGTCGTGCAGGCGCAGCAGTGCCGCCGCACGGGTGTCGAGGGAGGTGCGCGACCAGGCGAGCTGCGCCTTGCGCGCCCGGGCGAACGCCTCTGCGACGTCGTCCGCGGTGGACTGCGGCACGTGCGCGAGCGGCGCATCGTTCAGCGGCGAGCGGACCTCGGCGGTGGTGCCCGAGGTGGCCACCAGCCGGTCGGTCAGCGCAGCGACGTACTCCGGCTCCAGCGCGTACGACGCGCGCGGGTCGTGCTCGGGGTCGTGGGGGCCTTCGACGACCGGACCGCCGGACGGTGTGGGGTTCTGGGCGCTCATGATGGCGAGCGTATGTGACCCGGGTCTCGCCCGACTACCCTCCGGTAGCCGGTGTGTCCTTTTACACAGCGTCGAGAAATGTCAAGCGGCCCGGCCGAGGCCGGGCCGCTCGAGGACAGAGGCTCAGGGCTTGTAGATCGTCTTCAGCTCCGTGTAGTGCGCGAGCCCCTCGGGACCGAACTCGCGACCGATGCCGGAGTTCTTGTAGCCGCCGAACGGCGCGGCGAAGTCCATCGTGTAGGTGTTCACGCCATAGGTGCCCGTCCGCACCCGCCGGGCCACGTCGATGCCGGCCTCGACATCGCTGGTCCAGACCGTGCCGGCCAGACCGTACTCGGAGTCGTTGGCGATGCGGACGGCGTCGCTGACGTCGTCGTAGGGGATCACCGAGAGGACCGGTCCGAAGATCTCCTCCTGGGCGATGCGCATCGCGTTGTCGACGTCCGCGAAGATCGTCGGCCGCACGTACCAGCCCGACGAGAGACCGTCGGGCATCCCGTTGCCACCGAGGACGACGCGGGCACCCTCCTCCTGGCCGAGGGCGATGTACTTCTCGACGCGCTCCTGCTGACGCTGCGCGACCATCGGGCCGATCTCGGTGGCCGGGTCGAGCGGGTCGCCGACCTGCATGGCTCCCACCGCCTCGGCGAGGGCGTCCACGACGTTCGCGTAGTTGCTGCGCGAGGCGAGGATCCGGGTCTGGGCGACGCACGCCTGCCCGGAGTTCATCAGCGCGGTGAACTTCAGGCCCTCCATCGTCGCGGCCAGGTCGGCGTCGTCGAGGACGATCGCCGCGGACTTGCCGCCGAGCTCGAGCGAGACCCGCTTGAGCTGCTCGCCGCAGATCGAGGCGATCGCGCGACCGGCCGCGGTCGAGCCGGTGAAGGCGACCTTGTCGACACCCGGGTGGCGGACCAGGTGCTCCCCGACCTCACGACCGGCGGCCACGATGTTGACGACACCGGCCGGCACGCCGGCCTCCTGCAGCAGCTCGGCCATCAGGTAGGTGTCGAGCGGGCTCTCCGGGGCCGGCTTGACGACGACCGTGCAGCCGGCCAGCAGCGCCGGGATCAGCTTGGACATGACCGTGAACTGCGGGACGTTCCACGGCGGGATCGCCGCGACGACCCCGACCGGCTCCCGCCGCACGATGACCTCGCCGAGCGACCCTGCTCGGGTCTCCTCCCACGGGAACTCACGCGCGATGCCGAGGAACGCCTCGATCTGCATCCACGGAGCCGGGGACTGGGCGAGGTTGGCGAACGTCAGCGGCGATCCCATCTCGATCGAGATCAGCTCGGCCATGTCGCCGAGCCTGCCGGCATACAGGTTCGAGAAGTTCTGGACGACCTCGATGCGCTGCTCGGGCGACATCTGCGGCCACGGGCCCTCGTCGAAGGCGCGCCGGGCGGCCGCGACGGCGGCGTCGATGTCAGCGGCGCTCCCCTCCGGGACGGTCGCGACGACCTGCTCGGAGTGCGGTGAGACGACCTGGATGGTGTCGCTCGTCGCCGGGGCGGCCCAGTCGCCGTCGATGAAGAACGCGGTGCGATCGAGTGTCATGGATTTCGGTTTCCTCTCGGGTGCGGGGGTCTCGACGAGCTCGACCACCGGATGGGTCTGGGTGCGGGGGTCTCGACGAGCTCGACCACCGGATGGGTCTAGGGGGCGAGCGTGAAGAAGTCCGCGAAGCCGGACGGGTCGTGGCGGCCGATGCAGAAGTGCTCGAACAGCCCCCAGCCCTCCTGGACGTCGGCCCCGTCCCGACAGAGCGCACGTCCGACGTGATCCACGCACCCGAACATGAACCGGCCCTGCACGGCGTCGTCGGCCATGTCGTAGGTGATCCGCTCGGTGAACTTCTCGCCCTTCCACATGCCGTGGATCCAGTCGGGGTCACCGCCGTAGCCGCCCCCGACGTGCAGGGGTACGGCGAGCTTGGACTCGACCTCGAGCACGATCGGGTCGCCCTGGGGTGTGGTGCAGCGGATGGTCGCCCCGGTGGGGGTGCGGGTGCCCGAGGCGTAGTGGACCTCGACCAGCGGCCAGCCGAGCTGCTCGACCCGGCCGTCCTTCCAGACCCGGGTGCAGTCGTTGAGGGTGCGGAAGCCGTCCGGGCTCTCCTGGAGGATGGGGACGATGGCGAAGTCCTCGAACTGCATCGGGGAGTAGAGCCACCACATGCCCTCGAACGGCGGATCCGCGGGGGCCCCGGGGGGCTCGGCCGCGCCGACCGGACGGATGCCCCACGAGCGGTCGCGACTGCCGAGCCAGACGGCCGGGTCGACAGTGATCTCCTCGCCGTCGATGACGATCGTGCCGGCCCAGGTGCCGAGCTGGGCGAAGCGCTGGGCGTCCAGGGTGACCCGGCTGCCCGAGCGCATCACGTGCGGCAGCTCCTGCACGACGTCGCAGGTGCCCTCCCAGGTCAGGTCGAGGGAGACACCCTCGGTCTCCTCGAGGACGATGCGCACCTTCTTCAGCGGATCGAGCACCTCGATCCGGTAGTTGCCCACGTGCGGGTTCATCCGGTCCTGGTCCATCAGGTCCGAGAGGTGCACGGCGGTCTGCTTGCCGCCCCGCGCCACCAGGACGAAGGCGTCCTTGGTGCCGAGGTTGGGGTAGTAGCCCAGCCCCGTGATGACCATGATGTCGCCGGAGCGGTCATGGGCGTTGAAGTAGCTGCGGTCGTAGAAGTTGCGGTCGCTGCTGTCGGCCCACGCGATCGGGAGTGGGGCCTGATGCAGTGGGAACTCGTCGAGCGGGCTGATGCCGGTCACGCTTCTGCCTCCTGGAGCAGTCGGTCGAGCAGGGGCTTGTGGTGGAACAGCGACTCGATGTCGTCGGGTCGCTCGATCTCGCCGAAGTGGATCTGACGGGCGCCGGTGCGCATGAAGACGATCGCCCACTGCACCCCGTTGTAGACGTGGTACCAGTGCAGGTCGCCGAGCTCGACGCCGGCGAGACGCTCGTACTGCGCCGTCACGTCCTCCTCGCGCAGGAAGTCCGGCATCCCCGGCAGCTCGAGCATCTCGGTGATCGACTCGAAGACCTGGTGGGCGAAGACGAACCAGGACACGTCGAGCTCGCGCGGGCCGATCGTGGCCATCTCCCAGTCGAGGACGGCCACCGGCTCGAAGTCGCGGTACATCAGGTTGCCGATCCGCGAGTCGCCCCAGCACAGGACGGTCTCGACGGTCGAAGGCAGGTGCCCCGCCAGCCAGGCCAGGGCACGCTCGACCGTCGGCGACCGACCGATGTCGGGGATCGCGAAGTCGTACCAGGCGCGCGTGCGGGCCAGGTTGCGGGCGAGCGTGGTCTCCCCCGGGTGGTGAGGGGCCAGGAACCCGAGCGTCGACTCGGCGTCGGGGATGGCGTGGAGCCTGGCCAGGACCTCGACGCTCGCGTCCTGCAGGTGGCGCCGGTCCGCGGGCGAGGCGTCGTGCAGCCAGTTGTCGCCGAAGTTGTAGGGCAGCACGTCCGGGGGGACCAGCCCCTCGATGCGGTCCATCAGGAAGAACGGTGCGCCGAGCACCGCGCCGGACGGCTCCATCCAGCGCACGGCCGGCACGGGCACGTCGGTCTGCTCGGCCACGATCCGCATCGCGTCGTACTGCGCCTGGAGGTCGTAGCTCGCGAAGACGGGGAGGTCCCCGGCGGAGGGGGCGACGCGTGCGACGTACTCCCCCCGCTGCCGCTCACCCGCCTCGGTCCAGCCGACGTCGAGGACGATCGTCTCCGACGACATGCCGTTGGTGTCGATCCCGCTGTGCAGCGTGACGACCGGCGCGGCGCCGTCCGGCAGGAGGGTCTCGAGCCACGCGGCCAACCGGGTCGGCACGGTCGAGGCATCCCTGCTCGAGCGCTGCATCCTCAGATCGGCCGGTGGGGGCGCCTGGGTCACGTTCCCCTCCCAAGGATCGCTGTGGCGTGACCCTCAGCATCGGTGGAACGTGTTCTAGTTGTCAATGAGGTCAGGCGGTCGATCGCGCCTCGTCGCGCACCCGCACACCGAGTGAGACACGGTGGTCGTCGACCATCGTGTGCCGGGCGCGCGTCGCCTCGACCAGCGCGATGTCGAGGTCCGCGACCGCGAGCCCCTCCCTCTCGCCGAGCCGGGCGAGCGGACGGCCCTCCGGGTCGTAGACCGCCGATCCACCGATGAAGGTGTGCTCGCCGCACCGACCGGTGAGGCCGGAGAACACGACGTACATGCCGTTCTCGACCGCGCGTGCCGGGTAGTAGAGGTCTCGACGGTGGGCGCCGCCGGTGAAGTAGGCCGACGAGCTCAGGTAGCCCACGGCGCCGTCGAGGGCGGCCGCCTGGGCGTGCTCGGGGAAGCAGCCGTCGTAGCAGATCGACAGGCCGAGCTCGTGGCCGTCGACGGTGATGGAGGTGCCGTGCGCGCCGGTCGTGAAGTACTGCTTCTCGAGGCCGTCGAGGAACTGCTTGTCGTACGGCGCGGACGCGGACCCGTCGGGCCGCACCACGACCTGGGAGAGCCGCCGCTCCCCGTCGCGCAGCAGCGCCGCGCCGACCACCACGACGACGTCGCCGCCGGAGCTGGCCGACCGGAGCGGGTCCAGCCAGGTGCCGAGGTCGTCGGCATCCGGGAGCGGACCCGCGAACACGGCCTGGTCGTAGCCGGTCAGGAACGCCTCGGGCAGCACCAGCACGCGGACACCGAGCGCGGCGGCGTCGCGGGTCAGCCGGGTCGCGGTCGCGACGTTCGCAGCCAGGTCACCGGCGACGGCGACCGCCTGTCCGGCCGCGACCTTCACTCGACGACGACCTCCACGCGCTGGAACTCCTTGAGCTCGGTGTAGCCCGTCGTCGCCATCGAGCGACGCAGCGCACCCATCAGGTTCATGGTGCCGTCGGCGACCCGGGAGGGGCCGAACAGGATCTCCTCGAGGGTTCCGACGGTCTCGAACTGGACGCGCTGGCCGCGCGGCAGGTCGTGGTGGTGCGCCTCGGTGCCCCAGTGGAAGCCACGACCGGGGGCATCCGTGGCCCGCGCGAACGGCGAGCCGACCATCACCGCATCGGCGCCGCAGGCGATCGCCTTGGCGACGTCGCCGGACATGCCGATGGATCCGTCGGCGATCACGTGCACGTAGCGCCCGCCGGACTCGTCGAGGTAGTCACGGCGGGCCGCGGCGACGTCGGCGACCGCCGAGGCCATCGGGACCGCCACCCCCAGGACCGTGCGGGTCGTGTGGGCCGCTCCCCCACCGAAGCCGACCAGGACGCCCGCAGCGCCGGTCCGCATCAGGTGCAGCGCCGCCTGGTGGGTGGCGCAGCCGCCCACGATCACGGGCACGTCGAGCTCGTAGATGAACTCCTTGAGGTTGAGCGGCTCTGCCTGCGAGGAGACGTGCTCGGCGGAGACCGTGGTGCCCCGGATGACGAACATGTCGACGCCTCCGTCGACGACGGCCTTCGCGAACTCCTTGGTGCGTTGCGGCGAGAGCGACCCGGCGACGGTGACACCCGACTCGCGCATCTCCCGCAGACGCTCGGTGATCAGCTCGGCCTTGATCGGCTCGGTGTAGATCTCCTGGAGCCGTCGGGTCCCGTCGGTGCCCTGCAGCCCGGCGACCTCCTCGAGCAGCGGGTCCGGGTCGTCGTAGCGGGTCCAGAGGCCCTCGAGGTTGAGCACCCCCAGGCCGCCGTAGCGACCCAGTGCGATGGCCGTCGCGGGCGACATCACCGAGTCCATCGGCGCCGCCAGGACGGGCAGGTCGAAACGGTAGGCGTCGATCTGCCAGGCCGTGCTGACCTCCTCCGGATCGCGGGTGCGCCGGGAGGGCACGATCGCGATGTCGTCGAAGGAGTAGGCGCGCCGGGCCCGCTTGGCCCGGCCGATCTCGATGTCACTCACGGGGCCACCGTATCGAGCGGGCGATGATCACCGAGGCGGCGGTCCGGCGCTACCGACCGGAGTAGTTCGGCGCCTCGACGGTCATCTGCACCCCGTGCGGGTGGCTCTCGGAGAGCGAGGCCTGGGTGATCCGGACGAAGCGGCCCTTGTCCTGCAGCTCACCGATGGTGCGCGCTCCGACGTAGAACATCGACTGGTTGAGCCCTCCGATGAGCTGGTGGGCGACGGCCGCGAGCGGGCCGCGGTAGGCGACCTGGCCCTCGATGCCCTCCGGCACGATCTTGTCGTCGCTGGTGACCTCGGCCTGGAAGTAGCGGTCCTTGGAGTAGGACTTCTTGCCGCGGCTCGACATGGCGCCGAGCGAGCCCATCCCCCGGTAGGACTTGAACTGCTTGCCGTTGACGAAGACGAGCTCGCCCGGGGACTCCTCGCAGCCGGCGAGGAGCGACCCGACCATCACGGTGTCGGCGCCGGCCACGATCGCCTTGGCGATCTCGCCGGAGTACTTCAGCCCCCCGTCGGCGATGACGGGCACGCCGGCGGGCTTGCACGCCAGCGACGCCTCGTGGACCGCGGTGATCTGGGGGACGCCCACGCCGGTGACGACGCGGGTGGTGCAGATCGAGCCCGGACCGACGCCGACCTTGACGGCGTCGGCGCCCGCGTCGACGAACGCCTGGGCGCCCTCGGTCGTGGCGACGTTGCCGCCCACGACCTGCACGTGCCTGGTCGCCGGGTCGGTCTTGAGGCGCTGCACCATCTCGAGCAGCAGCCGGACGTTGCCGTGGGCGGTGTCCGCGACCAGCACGTCGACACCGGCCTCGATGAGCGTGGTGGCGCGCTGCCAGGCATCGCCGAAGTAGCCGATCGCCGCGCCGACCAGGAGCCGGCCGGCGTCGTCGTACGACGCGTTCGGGAACTGCTCGCCCTTGACGAAGTCCTTGACCGTGATCAGTCCGGCGAGGTGGCCCTGGTCGTCGACGAGGGGCAGGCGCTCGCGCTTGTGCTTGCGCAGCAGCACGGTCGCGTCCTCGCGGCTGATGTCCGGTGCGCCGCAGATCAGCGGCATCGGCGTCATCACCTCGTCGACCTTCGTGGTCGCCCACTCCGCGACCGGGGTGAAGCGCAGGTCGCGGTTGGTGATCATGCCGAGCAGCCGGTTGTCGGCGTCGACGACGGGGAAGCCGGAGACGCGGTACTCGCCCGCCAGCTGGTCGAGCTGCTCGAGGGTCTGGTCGGGCGTGATCGTCACCGGGTTGGAGATGATGCCGGTCTGGGTCCGCTTGACGAGGTCGACCTGGTAGGCCTGGTCCTCGATCGAGAGGTTGCGGTGCAGAACGCCCAGACCGCCCTCGCGCGCCATCGCGATCGCCATCCGCGACTCGGTCACGGTGTCCATCGCGGCGCTGATCAGCGGCACGTTCAGGGTGATCTCCCGCGTCAGGCGGGTTCGCATGTCGATGTCGGCCGGCGCCAGGTCCGAGTGACCCGGCAGCAGGAGGACGTCGTCGTAGGTCAGGCCCAGCGGGGCGAACTTCTCGGGAACCTCCACGTCCCTAGCCTACCGACGGCCCGCGTCAGAGCCGAAGGGGCTTGAGGTCGCGCACCGGGACCCGGACCGTGAGCGTGTCTCCGGCCATCCTGATCCGGCCGCGCAGACCGGCCGCCATCACCATCGGCAGGACCGCCTGGTTGTCCGACCGGGTGCTGAGCACCATCTCGGCGACACCCAGCCCGTTGACGATCCGAGCGGCGTCGACCAGCAGCCTGGTCCCGATCCCGCGACGCTGGAAGGCCGGGTCGACCTCGAGCGCCACCGACCGCGCCTCCGGTTCCTCGTCGGCGGGCGCGACCACGGCCCGGCCGACGACCACGCCGTCCACCTCGGCGGTCACCGCGCTGCGGGTGACGACGTACTGGGGGGTGACGTCGCCGCCCAGGCGCGGGATCGGGGGCGGGGCCGTCGGGGCCTGGTCGGAGCACCGCAGCACGTCGGAGACCAGGTCGGCCAGGGACGCACCGCGCGCGTGCTCGGTCGCCGTGAAGGGGGCGCTGCGACGCACCTGCACCTGGATGTCGCCGACCACCATGTCCATCACGTCCTGCTCGGGGACCACCGGCTCCGCCTGCTCGGCCTGCTCCGGCGCCGCGTCGAAGAGCCGGGCGACCACCTCGGGGAACGACGCGGGGCGGGCGAGGATCCTCCGGGCCGCCTGGACGTAGCGGGTGGGCTGGTCCATCAAGGCGGCCTCGGTGCACGGAGCGGCGCTCACCGACAGCGCCCCCGAGCGACCGAGCAGCTCGCAGATCTCGGTCGAGCCCCAGCCGTCAGGGGTCTGCAGGACCAGCTCGTCGGTGACCGACTCCACGCCCGGGAAGACCTGCAGTCCCAAGATGTTCACGCCCGCGTCCCCGCACCCGGCCGCCAACGCAGCCAGGGCCCCGGGCCGATCGGGCAGCGTCGTACGGATCCTCCACAACATGGCCCCAGCGTGGCCCGGCGACGTTGCGCCGCCGCGTCCACCGTGTTTCCTGCGCTTTACGCTGCACCCGTGTCGCACCTCCGCCGCCACCTGGTCGCCGTCGCCGTCGTGGTGGCGGTGCTGGCCAGGCTGCCCGCGCTGACACGCCCGATCCGCGCCGACGAGGCCGGCTTCTTGATGGTCGCCCGGGCCTGGGACCCGCAGCCGGACAGCCCCTTCGGGGCCTACTGGGTGGATCGGCCGCCGCCCCTGATCTGGCTGTTCGGCGGCATCGACGCCCTCGGCGGTGAGACCGCCCTACGCCTGGGCGGTGCGCTCGTCGCCGGGCTCACCGTGCTGCTGGCGGCCCGCGTCGCCGGGCTGGTCGGCACCCCGCGCTCGGTCCCGTGGGTCGCGGTCCTCGCGGCGGCCCTCGTCTCGAACCCGATGATCGACGTGGTCGCGGTCAAGGGCGAGCTCCTCGCGCTGCCGTTGCTGCTGGGCAGCATCGCGCTGACCCTGCTCGCCGTGCGCGACCGCTCGACCTGGCTCGCCCTCGCGGCCGGTGTCGTGGCCGCGCTCGCGGTCGGGCTGAAGCAGAACCTCGCCACCGGCCTGGTCTTCGCCGCGGTCCTGCTCCTGACCGGCTGGGCGACCGGGCGGCTCGCGCGCCGCGACGCCGTCCGGCTGGCCGCCGCCGGCCTCGTCGGGGCCGCGG
>JBAWHI010000503.1:0-1929 GCA_049593675.1 Nocardioides sp. | reverse complement strand
GGGGACCCGGTCATCCAGCTCTCTCCCCCGCTCATCTGCGACCAGCAGCACTTCGACGAGATGGAGCAGATCCTCCGCGTCGTCCTCGACAAGGCCGGCCAGATGCTCTGACGCCGACCCGGCGCAGCCTGACCCATCGGCGACGCCGACCCGGCGCAGCCTGACCTCGCTTCTCCACAGGCCGCCGGGCACCAGGGTCCGCGACGGCTCCCTGCGGGCAGGCCCTCTGCCATGGAGAGCTGGCTCGATCGACTCGCCCGACTACCGGCAGACGCAGCGTTCACCACCGCCGACGCCCGATCGGTCGGGCTCCACGAGCGAGCGCTGCACCGACTGACCGCGACCGGCGTACTGCGGCGGCCGATCGAGGGGGCGTACGTCGTTACTCGGGTCCCCGACTCGATCGACCTGCGCTGCACGATGCTGGGCCTGGTGATGCCGCAGGACTGCTTCGTGTGCGACCGGACCGCCGCCTGGCTTCATGCGGGTGATCGTGCGCTCGCCCCCGACGAGCACCTGGGCGTGCCGCGGATCTCGTGCTTCCGACCAAGCGAGGGTGGGCGTCTTCGCAACTCGTTGACGACCAGTGGCGAGCGTGAGATCCGATCGTCCGACCTCATGGAGATCAACGATGTCGTGGTCACCACCCCGCTCCGCACCGCGCTCGACCTCGGCCGCCTCCAACCCACGCGCGACCTGCGGTTGCACGGGATGGACACCATGCTCGGACTCGACCGGTTCACCCACGAGGAGCTGCTGGCGGAGGTGCCGCGGTTCAACCGTCGGCGAGGAGTCGTCGCGCTGCGCTCGCTCGCGCCGCTGGCGGACGGCGGGTCGGCGTCGTTCGCCGAGACCGCACTCCGCGGGCGGTGGCTCGACGCCGGCCTGCCGAGGCCCCAGACACAGCTCCCGGTGATGGTCGACGGTGTCGTGCGGTACTTCCTCGACATGGGTCTCGAGGAGCTGGGTCTGGCCGCCGAGTACGACGGCGTCGCATGGCACACGTCCCCGGATCAGCAGGCGCGCGACGTCGCACGACGCTCGTACCTGATGGACATCGAGCAGTGGATCATCGAGGTCTTCCTGCGCGAGCACGTCTTCGGGCACGCCCAGGACGCCGATCGTCGCCTGCGGGCCGCGTACAACGCCGCGCTCGAGCGCCACGGCCGGCCTCGGCACTTCTTCTGAGGGTCAGACTGCGCCGGGTCGGCGTACCCAAAGAATCAGACTGCGCCGGCTCGGCGTACCCAAAGGATCAGACTGCGCCGGGTCGGCGTCAGCGAGCGGCGAGCTTGGCGTTGCGACGACGACTGACGACCTCGGCGCTGACCACGATCAGGATCGAGATCATGAACATCACGGTGCCGATGACGTTGACCTGCATCGGCACCCCGCGCTGCGCGACACCCCAGACGTACATGGGGAACGTCGTGGTGTTGCCGGCGTTGAGGTTGGTGATGATGAAGTCGTCGAAGGAGAGCGAGAAGCTCAGCAGCGCGGCGCCCAGGATGCCCGGGAAGACGAGCGGGAAGGTGACCCGCCAGAAGGTCTGGGACGGGGTCGCATAGAGGTCCATGGCCGCCTGTTCGAGGTTGTCGTCGAGGCCCGCCAACCGGGCTCTGACGGTGACCACCACGAACGACAGGCAGAACATGATGTGCGCGATCAGGATCGTCCAGAACCCGAGCTGTCCGGCGAAGCCGGCGGCCACGAACAGCGCCAGCAGCGAGGAGCCGAGCACGATCTCGGGCGCGGCCATCGGCAGGAAGACCACGACGTTGGAGGTCGAGCGTCCTCGGAAGTCGTGGCGCACCATCGCGAATGCCGCCAGGGTGCCCAGGATGGTCGCTCCGACCGTGGCGAACAGGCCGATCTGGATGGAGCGCCCCAGCGCCTCGCACATGACCGGGTCCTCGCAGGGGTTCAGCC
>JBAWHI010000502.1:0-4398 GCA_049593675.1 Nocardioides sp. | reverse complement strand
GCGGGCTGCGACGCGGTGGCCGCCTGGCGCGGCGCCTTCCTCGCGCACGGCTCGCTCACCGAGCCCGGCCGCTCCTCGGCGCTCGAGGTCACCTGTCCCGGGTCCGAGGCGGCACTGGCCCTGGTGGGCGTCGCCCGGCGGCTCGGCATCCACGCCAAGGCGCGCGAGGTGCGGGGCGTCGACCGGGTCGTGATCCGCGACGGCGACGCCATCGGCCAGCTGCTGACCCGCCTCGGCGCACACGAGTCGCTGATGGCCTGGGAGGAGCGTCGGATGCGTCGCGAGGTGCGGGCGACGGCCAACCGGCTCGCCAACTTCGACGACGCCAACCTGCGACGCTCGGCTCGCGCCGCGGTCGCCGCCGGCGCTCGTGTCGGTCGCGCGATGGAGATCCTCGGCGACGAGGTGCCCGACCACCTGCGGATGGCGGGCGAGCTGCGACTCGAGCACAAGCAGGCCTCCCTCGAGGAGCTCGGGCAGCTCCACGACCCGGTCCTCACCAAGGATGCGATCGCCGGACGGATCCGGCGGCTCCTCGCGATGGCCGACAAGCGGGCCGAGGAGCTGCACATCCCCGACACGGAGGCCTCGTTGACGCCGGACATGCTCGCCGAGGACGGCTGAGCGGTCTGCGGAGGCTCCGACACCCGGTGAGGTGACGCGCGGACCGGGGCGGACGAGCCTGCTCCGGGGCCCATCGGGCCGTTACTCGCACGTACGGCGGGACGGCGGCCCCGAGCGACGGCCCAGGGGATAGGGTCGATGGCGTCCCCTTGACGTGATCGAGAAGCAGGAGCACGCAGTGACTGTTCGTGTAGGTATCAACGGGTTCGGCCGGATCGGCCGCAACTTCTTCCGCGCCGTGCGGGCCTCTGGCCTGGACATCGAGATCGTTGCCGTCAATGACCTGACGGACAACAAGTCTCTCGCTCCGCTGCTCAAGTTCGACTCGATCCTGGGCCGACTCGACGCCGACGTCACCCACACTGAGGACGAGATCCGGGTGGGCGACCAGGTCGTGAAGACCTTCGCCGAGCGGGACCCGGCCAACCTGAAGTGGGCGGACCTGGGCGTCGACGTGGTCGTCGAGTCCACCGGCTTCTTCACCGACGCCACCAAGGCCCGGGCGCACGTGGATAACGGCGGCGCGAAGAAGGTCATCATCTCGGCCCCGGCGTCCAACGAGGACGTCACGGTCGTGATGGGCGTCAACCACACGACCTACGACCCCTCCGCCCACACCGTGATCTCCAACGCGTCGTGCACCACGAACTGCCTGGCGCCGATGGCCAAGGCGCTGCACGACGGCCTCGGCATCAACAAGGGGCTGATGACCACGATCCACGCCTACACCGCGGACCAGAACCTGCAGGACAACATCCACAAGGACCCGCGCCGTGCCCGTGCCGCCGCGCTGAACATGGTCCCGACCTCGACCGGCGCCGCCAAGGCGATCGGCCTGGTGCTGCCCGAGCTCAAGGGCAAGCTCGACGGATACGCGATGCGCGTCCCGACCCCGACCGGCTCCGCCACCGACCTCACCTTCGAGGCGGCGCGCGAGACGACCGTCGAGGAGGTCAACGAGATCGTGAAGGCCGCCGCCGACGGACGCTACCTCCGCTACTCCACCGACCCGCTGGTCTCCACCGACATCGTCACCGACCCGGCCTCCTGCGTCTTCGACGCGCCCCTCACCAAGGTGCTCGGCAACCAGGTCAAGGTTCTCGGCTGGTACGACAACGAGTGGGGCTACTCCAACCGGCTCGCGGACCTCATCTCCTACGTCGGCGAGACCCTCTGACCGTGGGGGACTTCAGCAGCCTGGGAGACGTGCAGGGCAAGCGGGTCCTGGTCCGCTCCGACCTGAACGTGCCCCTGGACGGGGCCCGCATCACCGACGACGGCCGGGTGCGCGCGAGCGTCCCGACGATCCAGGCGCTCGCGCACGCGGGCGCCCGGGTCGTGGTGGTCGCCCACCTCGGCCGTCCCCAGGGCGAGCGCGACGACCGCTACTCGCTCCGCCCGGTGGCCCAGCGGCTCGGCGAGCTGCTCGAGGTCGACGTCGCCTTCGCGACCGACACCATTGGCATCAGCGCGCGGGAGACCGTCGACGGTCTCGAGGACGGCCAGGTCGCCGTGCTCGAGAACGTCCGGTTCAACGCCGGCTAGACCAGCAAGGATGACGTCGAGCGCGGAGCGTTCGCCGACCTGCTCGCGGAGCTCGCCGATGCCTTCGTGTCCGACGGCTTCGGCGTCGTGCACCGCAAGCAGGCGTCGGTCTACGACGTGGCGCAGCGGCTGCCGCACGCGATGGGCCAGCTCGTCTCGACCGAGATCGGCGTGCTGCGCCGTCTCACCGAGTCGCCCGAGCGCCCCTACGCCGTCGTGCTCGGCGGCTCGAAGGTGTCGGACAAGCTCGGCGTGATCGACAACCTGCTCGGCAAGGCCGACCGGTTGCTGATCGGTGGCGGCATGGTCTTCACCTTCCTCAAGGCCCAGGGCCACGAGGTCGGCCAGAGCCTGCTCGAGGAGGACCAGCTCGACACCTGCCGGGCCTACCTCGAGCGCGCGGAGAAGGCCGGTGTGCAGATCCTGCTCCCGACCGACATCGTGGTGGACACCGCGTTCCCGTCCGGTGACCGGGAGCCGGAGGCGCGCGTGGTGCCGGCCTCGGAGATCCCGCAGGACTGCCTCGGGCTGGATATCGGACCTGACTCCGGTGCCGCGTTCGCTGCGGCGCTCGTGGACGCGAAGACCGTGTTCTGGAACGGCCCCATGGGCGTCTTCGAGGTCGCTGCGTTCGCGTCCGGCACCCGCGCCGTCGCCGGAGCGCTCGCTCGCGGCGACGGCTTCTCGGTCGTCGGCGGTGGCGACTCCGCCGCCGCCGTACGAACTCTCGGCTTCGACGAAGCCGCGTTCGGACACATCTCGACCGGTGGTGGCGCCAGCCTCGAGTACCTCGAGGGCAAGGAGCTCCCCGGCATCAAGGTCCTGGAGGACTGATGGCTTCGGTGAAGCGCACCCCGCTGATGGCGGGCAACTGGAAGATGAACCTGAACCACCAGGAGGCGGTGGTCCTGGTCCAGAAGCTCGCCTGGACCCTGTCGGACAAGAAGCACGACTACGGTCGCGTCGAGGTCGTCGTCGTGCCGCCGTTCACCGACCTGCGCTCCGTGCAGACGCTCGTCGACGGCGACCGGCTGCTGGTGAAGTACGGCGCGCAGGACGTCTCGCAGCACGACTCCGGGGCCTACACCGGCGAGATCTCGGCCGGTCAGCTCGCGAAGCTCGGCTGCTCCTACGTGGTGGTCGGGCACAGCGAGCGACGCCAGCACCATGCGGAGTCCGACGAGCTCGTCAGCGCCAAGGCGCGCAAGGCTCTCGCGGCCGGCATGACGCCGATCGTGTGCGTGGGCGAAGGCCTCGAGGTGCGTCAGGCCGGCGAGCACGTGCCGCACTGCATCGCGCAGACCGACGGCTCACTGGCCGGGTTCACCCCCGAGCAGGTCGCCGGCCTGGTGGTCGCCTACGAGCCGGTCTGGGCGATCGGCACCGGCGAGGTCGCGACCCCGGACGACGCGCAGGAGGTCTGCCAGGCGATCCGCAACCAGGTGCGGGAGTCCTACGGCGACGCGGCCGCCGACGGCGTACGCATCCTGTACGGCGGCTCGGTGAAGGCCGCGAACGTCGCCGGCATCATGGCGCAGCCCGACGTCGACGGCTGCCTGGTCGGTGGAGCGAGCCTCCAGGTCGACGAGTTCGGCGGCATCTGCCGCTTCTACGACATGCCGATCATCTGATCAGCGGACCCCTGACGTAGGCTTAGCGACCGTGGAACTGCTCTTGACCATCATGCTCATGCTCACCAGCGCCCTGATGATCGTTCTCGTGCTCCTGCACAAGGGTCGCGGGGGTGGTCTCTCGGACATGTTCGGTGGTGGCGTCTCCAGCTCGTTGGGCGGCTCGTCCGTCGCGGAGCGCAACCTGGACCGGCTCACGGTCGGGATCGGCGTCATCTGGTTCGCCAGTGTGCTGGCCCTCGGCCTGCTGCTGGCGTACTGAGAATTCGAGAAAGGGAAACCGTTCCGTGGCTGGTGGAGGAAGCGCTATTCGCGGGAGCCGGGTCGGAGCCGGCCCGATGGGCGAGGCGGAGCGCGGCGAGGCCGCACCGCGGCAGACCGTGACCTACTTCTGCGCCAACGAGCACCGCTCGGTGGTCGCCTTCTCGGTCGAGGCGCAGGTGCCCGAGTCCTGGGACTGCCCCAAGTGCGGGCTGCCCGCGAGCATGGACTCCGAGAACCCGCCGCCGGCACCGAAGATCGAGCCGTACAAGACCCACCTCGCCTACGTGAAGGAGCGGCGCTCCGACCAGGAGGCGGCCGACATCCTCGACGAGGC
>JBAWHI010000501.1:0-3195 GCA_049593675.1 Nocardioides sp. | reverse complement strand
GCGGTGAACCCCAAGAACCTGCTGCTCGCGATCTCAGGCGGGGCGGCGATCGCCACCGCGTCCGCAGGCGACTCGGCGGCAGCGGTCGGTGCCGCGATCGTCTTCGCCGTCGTCGCCAGCCTCGGCGTGGCGGCGCCCGTGGTGGTCTACCTCGCCGCCGGAGAGCGGGCGCCGGGGATCCTGGAGGAGCTCAAGTTCTGGCTGATCGGCAACAACGCGGTGATCATGACCGTGCTGCTGCTGGTCATCGGCGTGAAGCTGATCGGGGACGGCATCACCGTCCTGTGAGCGTCGGGGTCACAGCTGGCCCCTGCAGGAGTCAGGACTCCAGGTCACGGAGCACTCGCTGGCTCGCCAGCCGGCCGGGGGAGCCGATCACGCAGCCGCCGGGGTGGGTGCCGGAGCCGCACTGGTAGTAGCCGTCGATCGGGGTGGCGTACTGGCTCCACCCGGGGGCGGGGCGGAAGAAGTACATCTGCGGGGCCAGGAACTCGCCGGCGAAGATGTTGCCCTCGGTCAGCCCGGTGCGTGCCTCGATGTCGACCGGGGTGACGACCTCGCGATGCAGCACCAGGTCGCCGAAGCCGGGGAAGTGCGACTCCAGGACCGCCTGCGCCTTGTCGCCGAAGCTCTCCCGCTCCGTCTCCCAGTCGCTGCCGCGCAGCTCGTACGGCGCGTACTGCACGAAGCACGACATCACGTGCTTGCCGGGGGGTGCCATGTCGGGGTCCACGACCGACTGGACGGCGGCGTCGATGAACGGCCGCTCGCTGTACCAGCCGTACTTCGCAGCGTCGAAGGCCCGCTCGACGTACTCCATCGTCGGGCCGATGTTGAGGAAGCCGCCGAAGTGGTCGACGGTGTCGGCCAGCGCCGGAAAGACGGGGAGCCCGTCGAGGGCGAAGTTGACCTTGGCCGAGACGCCGCGGAACCTCATCCGGCGCACGTTGTCGACCAGGTCGAGCGGGAGCTCGCGCGGCTCGACGAGGTCGAGGAAGGTGCGCCGTGGGTCGAGTGCCGACACGACGGTCGGTGCCCGGAACTCGGTGCCGTCCTCGAGGACGACGCCGACGGCTCGGCCGCCGTCGGTCAGCACCGACGACACCTGCGCGCCGAGCCGGATCTCCGCGCCGTAGGCCTGCGCTGCTCGCGCCAGGACCTGGGTGAAGCCGCCGTTGCCGCCCTTGTGGAAGGCCCACGAGCCGAGGTTGCCGTCGTGCTCGCCCATCTTGTGGAACAGGAGCACCAGTCCGGAGCCGGGCGACATCGGCCCGACCTTGGAGCCGATGATCGACGAGGACGCGTGGTAGCCCTTGATCGCCTCGTGCTCGAAGTAGTCGTCGAGCCAGTCCGATGCGCTGCCGGTGAGCAGCCGCACCACGTCGTGCATCGTCTTGCGGTCGATGCCTCCGAGCTGGTCCATCAGCCACTTCACGTCGGCCGCGTCCTCGGGGTCGGTGCCGAAGATGTCGGGCGGTGCGTTGTCGAACATCGGCCGGATCGCCTGGCAGACCCGGTCCAGGTCGCGGTGGTAGCGCTCGTAGGCGTCCGCATCGCGCGGCGAGTGGCGGCGGACCTCCTGCAGGTTCTGGGCGTGGTCGTCGCCGAAGAGCAGGTAGTCGCCGTCGCCGGTCGGGTGGAACGACGAGGGCATCATCAGCGGCAGGAACCCGTGCTTGACGAGGTCGAGCTCGTGGACGATCTCCGGGCGCAGCAGGCTGAGCGCGTAGGAGAACGTCGTGAACGAGAAGCCCGGCATCAGCTCCTCGGTGATCGCCGCGCCGCCGACCAGGTCGTTCTTCTCCAGCACCAGGGTGCGCAGCCCCGCCTTGGCGAGATACGCCGCATTGGTCAGGCCGTTGTGGCCACCGCCGACGACGATCGCGTCGTACTCGTGGCTGGACGTGGCGGCGTTCATCCGCGCTTCCTCTCTTCTTTCTTCCTGGGCGGGTCGAAGAACGGCATCGAGGTCGTGGCGACCCGGACCGTGGTGTTGTGGTGGTTGATCGCGAGCTCGAGGTGGAGGTCGGTGCCCGCGGCGGCGAGGTCCGGGCGGACCCGGGCGATGCCGATGTGGCGCTGGACCGCGGGGGAGTAGACGAAGCTGGTGCAGTAGCCGACCTCGACCCGGTCCGCGTCCAGGATCATCGACTCGTAGGGCCACGGGTGCTCGGACTTGGGCGGGAACAGGTCGGCCTCGCGGTAGATCCGGTCCCAGTCGGCAGGGTCCACGACGATCCCCGTGGTCGCCCAGCGCGAGGTCCCGTCGACCAGCTCGCGGCGGATCGCCTCCGAGCCGACGAAGCGCCGCGAGCCGTCGCGGACGCCGCGGAGCATCCAGCCGAAGCCGAGCTCCTTGGGCGTCACGCAGTCGGCGTCGCTGAGCGCGAGGCGGGCGTCGTGCCACTCCACGTCGACCAGCGGCAGCCCGGCCTCGATGCGCAACGTCATCAGGGCCTCCTCGCCGAACGGGCGGATGCTGTGCGGGCCACCCGCCTCGAGCACGGCGTCCAGCACGTCGACCGCGTCCTCGGCGGCGACGGTGAGCTCGAAGCCCAGATCGCCGGTGTAGCCGGTGCGTGACAGCGTGACGGGTGCACCCGCGACCTTGGCCGGCGCGTGCTCGAAGTAGCCGAGCCGCTCGACCTCGGGCACCAGTGCGGCGAGCACGGTGCGCGATCGCGGCCCCTGGACGGCGAGCATGCCGTAGGCGTCGGTGACGTCCTCGAGCTGCACCCGCAGCCCGGTCGCGAGCTCCTGGAACCACGACAGCGCGGGCCGACCGGCGGTGAGGAGGAACTCGTCGGCCGAGTGCCGGAACGCCACCCCGTCGTGCATCACGTAGCCGCGGTCGTCGCACCAGGCGGTGTAGTGCGCCTGGCCCGGCCGGCAGGTCTTGATGTCGCGCACCAGCACCCCGGCGAGCAGGCGCTCGGCATCCGGTCCGGTCACGGCGTACTTGTAGAGCGGCGAGGTGTCGAAGACCCCGACGCTGTTGCGGACCGCGAAGTACTCGTGCTTGGGCGCATGGGTGTAGCGCAGCGGCGAGAGCTGGCCCTGCCAGTGGGTGTAGAGCTGCTGGTCGTTGAGCTCGCTGAGCCGCGCGTGGAACGGCGTCGTCCTGATCATGGGGGTGGTCCTTCCGGCCGATGGCCCAGCATATTCAGAGGTCAGAGGACCGCGTCGAGGAAAGTC
>JBAWHI010000500.1:0-6319 GCA_049593675.1 Nocardioides sp. | reverse complement strand
CGCAGGGCGCTCAGCTGCACGCCGTACGCCTGGCCGCCGTAGACGGGCAGCACGTGCACGCCCTTCATGTGCGCGGCGTAGCGCTCGAACGCCTCGCACACCTGGAGCGCGAGCTCACGGGTCGGTGCCAGCACGAGCGCCTGCGGGGTCTTCTGCGACAGGTCGAGGCGGCTCAGGATCGGCAGCGCGAACGCGGCCGTCTTGCCAGTGCCCGTCTGCGCGAGACCGACCACGTCACGACCGTCGAGCAGCGGCGGGATGGTCGCCGCCTGGATGGCCGAGGGCGTCTCGTAGCCGACATCCGACAGCGCCTTCAACACCTTGGGGTCGAGCCCGAGGTCGGCGAACGTCACCTCGGGGGCGGTCGTGTCGTCGTTCTCGTCGTTGCTCACCCGTCAACGGTAGTGGTTTCGCGCGCGCACGACACCTTCCGCGTCGCGGTGGCCTGGCTCACTCCACCGTGACGGACTTCGCCAGGTTGCGCGGCTTGTCGATGTCGTGGCCCAGCCGCAGCGCTGCGTGGTAGGCCAACAGCTGCAGCGGGACGGTCAGCAGGATGGGGTCGAGCTCGCGCTCGTTGCGAGGTACGACGATGCGCTGGGCGGCCCCCTCGTGCAGTCCCCCGAGGTCCACGCCCTCGTGGGTGACGACCACCAGCGGCCCCCGACGAGCCGCGATCTCGTGCAGCGCGCCGACGTTGCGGCCGGTGAGCTCGTCGTCCGGCACGATCGCGATCGTCGGCACCTCCGGAGAGATCAGCGCCAACGGACCGTGCTTGAGCTCGGAGGTCTGGTAGGCCTCGGCGTGGCGGTAGGAGATCTCCTTGAACTTCTGCGCCCCCTCGCGCGCGATCGGGTAGCCGCGCACCCGGCCGACGAAGAAGAGACTGCTCGCCTCGGCCAGCCGTCCCGCGATCTCGGCCAGCTCCTCCTCCTGGGCGAGCACCACCTCGATCTGCTCAGGGAGCCGCTGCAGCCCGGCGATCAGCCGCTGCCCGTCCGCGACGGACAGGTCGCGCACGCGTCCGAGCTGGAGCGCCAGCAGGGCGAAGCCGAGGAACATGTTGGTGAGCGCCTTGGTGGAGGCGACCGCGACCTCCGGCCCCGCGTGCAGGTAGATGCCGCCATCGCACTCGCGCGCGATCGCACTGCCGACGACGTTGACCAGGCCGATGACCCGGCCGCCCTTGCGCCGGATCTCCTGCACCGCGAGCAGCGTGTCGACCGTCTCCCCGGACTGCGAGACCGCGACGTAGAGGGTGTCCGGCTCGATGATCGGGTTGCGGTAGCGGAACTCGCTGGCCGCCTCGGCGTCGGCCGGGATGCGCGCCAGCTCCTCGATCAGCGAGGCACCCATCTGACCGACGTAGTACGCGGATCCGCAGCCCAGGATCTTGACCCGGCGGATGGCGCGGGTCTCGCGCGCGTCCATGTTCAGCCCGCCGAGGTGGGCGGTGCCGAACCGCTCGTCCAGGCGCCCGCGCAGCACCCGCTCGGCCGCGGCCGGCTGCTCGCACATCTCCTTGTGCATGAACGACTCGTGCACCCCGGCGTCGTAGGCCGCCGGGTCGATGTCGAGGGTCGTCGCGTCGCGGTCCGTGCGCGTCAGGTCGAGGCGGTACGTCGTGAAGCCCGTTGCCGTCACGGTCGCGATCTCGCCGTCGTCGAGGTGGGCGACGGTGGTCGTGTGTCGCACGATCGCGGCCAGGTCCGACGCGACGTACATCTCGCGCTCGCCCACCCCGACCAGCAGCGGGCTGCCGTTGCGGGCGGCGACCACGCGGTCGGGGTAGTCCGCGTGCATCACGGCCAGGCCGTAGGTGCCGTCGACGGCGGCGAGGGCGTCGCTGACCTTGCCCTCGAGGGTGTCCGCGCCGGAGCGAGCGACCAGGTGGGCGAGCACCTCGGAGTCGGTGTCGCTGGCGAGCTCGACGCCCTCGTCGCTCAGCCGCTGCCGCAGGCTCGCTGCGTTGTCGATGATCCCGTTGTGGACGACGGCGACCCGACCCTCGGTGTCGGTGTGCGGGTGCGCGTTGACGTCGGTGGCCGGTCCGTGGGTCGCCCAGCGGGTGTGGCCGACGCCGACCCGGCCGGCGAAGCGCTTCGGCAGTCCGTGGGCCAGGTCACGCACCCGCCCGGACCGCTTGGCGACCTTGAGGCCGGCACTGCCGAGGACGGCGACCCCGGCCGAGTCGTAGCCGCGGTGCTCCAGACGGGTCAGCCCCTCCAGCAGCACCGGCGTCGCCTGCTGGGCTCCGACGTATCCGACGATTCCGCACATCCCATGTCTCCTGTTCCCTCGCTCGGTCTCGTCGCGCCGGTCGCGGGTTCGTGCCTCCCCCGCGCGGCTCGCTCGACCACCATCAGTGGATCCGCTTCGCCGCTCGGCTACCCGTAGACGATGCGGCGGAGCTGGCGCTCGCTGAGCTCCGGAGCCGCGACGACGCGGCCCGCCAGCTCCTCGGCGATGCGCGAGAAGATCTCCGGGTTCTTCGCCCCGTAGGTCTTCAGCTCGGCGTGCCGTCGCCGCACCAGGCCCTCCACCGGCTCGGCGTGGAAGGCCACGACGTCCCCCACGACCCGCGCCGCGTCGGCGGGCGACAGGCCGGTGCTGGCCACGATGCGCTCGACCAACGCGGGATCAGGGGGGAGGGACACGACCGAGAGCGTGCGTCCGAACGTCGAGCGTGCGCAAGTTCCTGCCCGAAAACGGGCAGGAATCAGGCGTTCGTGGCCGACTGAGCGCAGTAGGGCTGCGGCGCGCCGTCGCAGCAGGGCTCGATGTAGCGACACTGCGGACACCGGTTGTGGGCCTGCTCGGCATACATCTGGGTGCCGCAGGCGGGGCAGGGGATCTCGAGCGCCATGGCCCCATCCTCGACCCCGACCCCGGCCCCGAGCCGAAATGGGGCGCCGTCCGCGCGCCGCGCCGTCTCCCGACCCTCCAGGTGGAGCGTGACCCACCAAATCGACCGACTATTGGCGGTCCCGGTGGGAGTCGGCTACGCTAGGTGAACGGAAGATGAACGAAAGGCGTCCGATGAGCGAATCGCAGACAACCACAACCGACTCGAACCCGCTGGTGCAGACCTGGGTGGCGGTGACCGACCTGCGCGGCCGGACCTACCTGGAGTCGCGCTGGGTGCCCGCACCGACCAGCACCCCGGTGCACGTCACCCACGCCGCCTGACCCTCGCTACGCCACTCGGCCCGCCAGCACGCCTGGCGGGCCGAGTCGCATTTCCACAAGTTTCTCCGCCGTCGGGGAATGAACCGGACCGCAGTCCGGTTCAACTGATCAACGATTCAATCACCCGACGTACGAGGAGTCCCCATGTCGTTCTTCACCCGCCAGAGCGCCGAGCAGTTCGACGCACCCACCGCCGCCGTCGAGGACATCTCCGGCGACTACACGATCGATGCGACCCACACCCGGATCGGCTTCAGCGCCCGGCACGCGATGGTCACCACCGTGCGCGGCCAGTTCACCGACTTCGCCGGCACCGCCCACCTGGACGCGGCGGACCCGACGGCCTCGCACGTCCAGCTCACCATCACGACCAGCAGCATCGACACCGGTGTGGCCGACCGCGACGCGCACCTGCGCTCGGCCGACTTCTTCAGCGCCGACGAGAACAAGGAGATCACCTTCGCGTCGACCTCGGTCGCGCTCGACGGCGACGAGTGGCTGGTGACCGGCGACCTGACCATCAACGGCACGACCAAGCCGGTCACCGTGCCGTTCGAGCTCACCGGCTCGGCCCAGGACCCGTTCGGCAACCTGCGGGTCGGCTTCGAGGGCGGCACCGCCATCAGCCGCAAGGACTGGGGCGTCACCTACAACGCCGCGCTCGAGACCGGCGGCGTCCTCATCTCCGACAAGGTCAAGCTCGAGTTCGACGTCTCGGCGATCCGCAACGCCTGACCCCTGCCGCCCAGCTCGACGGGGTCGCCGGAGAAAAATGGGCGGCCCCGTCGGGGTCGGTGGTGCTTCGATGGCCTCATGCCCGAGCAGATCGACATCCCGGACGGCCTCACGAGCCGCCCCTTGACCCTGGCCGACGCGGGAGGGGTCGTGGCGGTGATGGTGGCGCAGGAGCTCCACGACACCGGCGTCGCCACGATCGAGGAGGCCGACATCGTGGCCGACTGGCAGCGGCCGTCGTACGACGTCAGCGCCAGCACGATCGGCGTCCTCGACGGTGACCGCCTCGTGGCCTACGCCGAGGTGATGGGCGGTGACCGCGGCGACGCTGCGGTGCACCCCGACCACCGCGGGCGCGGCATCGGCACGTCCCTCGCCCGGTGGATGCAGCAGCGCGCCCGCGAGATCGGGAGCCGGGTGATCGGCATGCCGGTCCCACAGGGCTCGGACGGCGACCGGCTGCTCGAGTCGCTCGGCTATGCGGTGCGCTGGGAGAGCTGGGAGCTGCAGCTGCCCGAGGGCGCAGAGATCCCCGCGCGCGCCCTGCCCGACGGGTATGCGCTGCGCGAGGCGACGCCCGAGGACCACCCGGCCTGCTGGACGGTGCTCGAGGACGCGTTCCTCGAGTGGTCCGACCGCGAGCGGCTGCCCTACAACGACTTCCTCGCCACCGTCGTCGGCCGCCCCGGCTTCGAGCCCTGGAACCTGCGGGTCGTCACCGACCCTGCCGGCGACATCGTCGGCGTCACCCAGATCTTCCTCGCCGGCGACGAGGGCTACGTGAACAAGGTCGCCACCCGGGCCGACCAGCGTGGCCGCGGCATCGCACAGGCCATGCTCGTCGACGCGTTCGCGACCGCCCGCTCCCACGGTGCCAGCCGGTCGGGCCTGTCGACCGACTCCCGGACCGGCGCTCTCCGGCTCTACGAGAAGGTGGGGATGCGCGTCTCGTCGACCTGGCTCAACCGCGGGATCGAGCTCGAAGAGCAGGCCGGCTGAGCTGCGGTCCACGGTCGGACCTGTCGGGCCCGGGCCGCGATAGCGTGGCCGGCTCAGGCACGATCCGACGGGAGCAGACGATGATGAAGACGCTGGTGTGCGGGGTCGACAACAGCCCCACCGCTGCGGCAGCGGCCGGCAAGGCCGCCGAGCTCGCGGTCGCCCTGGGCGCCCACCTCCACCTGGTCTCTGCCTACGGGAAGGTCGAGACCGAGACCGTCGAGATCCGTTCGGAGACGCTGGTGCTCAGCACCGACATGGAGGCCGAGCGCGTGGCGGGCGCGATCGCCGTGGACCTGCGCCGGCGGTTCCCGGACCTCGAGGTGTTGCCCGAGGCCGCTGAGGGGCGACCGGGCGAAGCGCTGGTGAGCGCGGCCCGACGGCTCGATGCGGACCTGATCGTCGTCGGCAACAAGCGCGTCCAGGGCATCGCCCGGGTGCTGGGCAGCGTCGCCCGCGACGTCGTCGGGCACGCGCCGTGCGACGTGTACGTCGCGCACACCCATCACCGGGCGTGAGGGTCACGGCCTGATCGTCGTCACGACCCGCGTGACCGACGGCCGACGGGGCGTCGAGGAGAAGCCGAACGCCGGCGCAGGCGTCACGGGGGCCAGTGCGCCCAGCGAGACACCGTCGAACGCGCCCGCGACCGATGCGACCGCGTGCGCGTCCGTGGCGCCGTACCACTCGCGCCTGCCCTGCCCGGCCGAGCCCCGGGTGCGGACACCGCGCAGAACGACCCGGGCGACCGGGTCGGTCACCGTGCACCACGCCGGGCTCTCGGCGATGCGTCGCGGCACCAGCCGGAGCAGCCTCCCGAGGCCCGTGCGCGGTCCGAGCGCGAGGTCCAGCTCCAGTGACGGGGAGCGCAGCGCCCAGCCGTCGAGCGTGATCGGCTCGATCCGCACCTCGTCGAAGGTGTAGGTCGAGGCGACGAGGTCGGCGATCTCGGCGCTCGGCGCGATGAGCACCCGGTGGCCCTGCGCGGTCTCGACCATGGCGTCCGCGAACTCGCCGTACGGCGAATCCTGCCAGCGGCCGACGACGACGCGAACCCCGCTCGTGGTCCCCACGCCGGCGATCGCACCGCGAAAGCGCATCAGCGGATCGACGCCCCCGACACGGTGCGCGCGATGACCAGGCGCTGGATCTCGGAGGTGCCCTCGAAGATCGTGTAGATCTTGGCGTCTCGAGCCATCCGCTCGACGGGGTACTCCCGCGTGAAGCCGTTGCCGCCGAGGATCTGCATCGCCTCGGTCGTCACCTTCACCGCGGTCTCGCCGGCGAAGAGCTTCGACATCGAACCCTCGGCCTGCTCGAACCGCTTGCCCTGGCGGGCCATCCACGCCGCCCGCCACACCAGCAGCCGCGACGCCTCGATCGACGTGGCCATGTC
>JBAWHI010000499.1:0-4419 GCA_049593675.1 Nocardioides sp. | reverse complement strand
CCGCCGAAGACCAGGTGGCTGTGGCTGTCGACGAACCCGGGAAGCACCGCGCGGCCGCCGGCGTCGACCAGCTCGTCGGCGGCCGGCACCTCGCTGGCGCGGCCGACCCAGGCGACGTGGCCGCCGTCGACGACCAGCGCGGCGTGCTCGATGACGCCCAGCGGGCTCGGTGCGTCGGCGGCGTCAGGGTCGTTGGTGACCAGCTCGCCGATGTTGGTGATCAGGATGCTCATGGCAGCACCTTCGCGATGGCGGCCGCCAGCTCGCGGCCGATGTCCGGATGGTCGTCGCGGGTGGCGACGACCCGGCCGTCGGCCACCACGTGGGTGACGTCGGCTGCGGTCGCGGCGTACGCCGCCGTGTGCTCGTCGGCGCCGGTGCCGGCGGTGCGCGGGCTGGTGATGTCGAGCGTGACCAGGTCGGCCCGCTCGCCGACCGCGATCCGTCCCGCCGCACCGATCGCGAGGAGCTCGGCGGCCGTCCAGTGCCCGCGCTCCCGCGTGGCCAGCCGCTCGTCCATCTCCAGGCCGCGCAGCTCCTCGAACGGGTCGACGACCGCATGGCTGTCGCTGCCGACGCTGATCCGGCAGCCGGCCTCGGCGAGCCGGCGCGCGGGACCGATGCCGTCCGCGAGGTCGCGCTCGGTGGTGGGCGTGATGCACACGTTGGTGCCGGTGCCGCCGAGCAGCGCGATGTCGTCGTCGGTGAGGTGGGTGGCGTGGACGACGGTGGTGCCCGGTCCGAGCAGACCCTCGTCGTGGAGCAGCCGGGTCGGGGTGACGCCGTACGCCGCGAGGCAGGCCTCGTTCTCCGCGACCTGCTCCGAGAGGTGCACGTGCAGCGGGTCGCGGCCGGCGAAGACGTGCAGCTGCTCGCGCGGGACGGCGCGCACGGAGTGGATCGCGGCCGGCCCGTCCCCCGCCCGCTCCGCCCACGCTGCGGCCGACCCGTCGCTGTAGCGCCGCTGCACGCCCTCCGGCGGCGCGCCGAAGCCGCTGCTGAGATAGCACGTGTCGAGCAGCGTGATCCGGATCCCCGCCTCCTGCGCCGCCGCCTCGAGCGCGGCGCCCATCGCGTTCGGCTCGTCGTAGGGCGTCCCGTCGGGCTGGTGGTGCAGGTAGTGGAACTCGCTGACGGTCGTCGTCCCGGCGGCCACCATCTCGCGGTAGGTCGCCCGGGCGAGGTCGAAGTAGGTGTCCGGTGTCAGTCGCCCCGCCACGGCGTACATCTGCTCGCGCCAGGTCCAGAACGTGCCCCGCCCCTGGTCGTCCCGGGGCTGGGTGCGCCCCCGCAGCGCCCGGTGGAAGGCGTGGCTGTGGTCGTTGGCCTGGCCGGGGATGGTGAGGCCGGCGAGGCGGGTTGTGCCGGCCGGTCGGGTTTTGTCGGCCGGCCGACGAAGCTCGACCTGGGACGACGAAGCTTTGCCGTCCAGGCTCGAGGTTCGTGACGTGACCGAGGTGAACCGGCCGTGCGCGATCTCGACGAGCACGTCCTCGAGCATGCGGCCGTCCACCCAGGCCCGCTCCAGGAGGTACGCCGCCGGCGCGGCGCTCACCGGGTCAGCCGTTCGAGGGTGTCGGCGAGCGCGGAGACGCCCACCAGGCAGTCGGCCATCGAGGCGTGCTCGGAGGGGGCGTGCGAGACGCCGGTCGGGTTGCGGACGAACAGCATCGCCGTGGGGATGCCGGCCGCGGACAGGATGCCCGCGTCGTGACCGGCCTGCGTCGGGATCACCGGCCAGTCGCCGCCCTCGTGGTCGGCGGCGACGGCGGTGGCGAGCGCGGGGTCGAACACGACCGACGACGACACCGACTCGGGGGTGACGACGAGCGACGTCCCGTCCCGCTCCGCCCGGTCGCCGGCCTGGGTCGAGATCGCCTCGACCAGCGCCGCGAGGCCGGCGTCGGTCGAGCAGCGCGCGTCGAGCCACGCGCTCACCAGCGACGGCACGGCGTTGGTGCCGTTCGGCTCCACCGACACCCGGCCGAAGGTGGCGCGCTGGCCGGCCAGCCGCGCCTGCTTGTTGGCGGCCAGCACCGTCATCGCATAGGTCAGCATCGGGTCCTGACGATCCTCCATCCGCGTCGAGCCGGCGTGGTTGGCGGCCCCAACGAACTCGAATCGGTAGCGCCCGTGCGGCCAGATCTCGCTCGCCACCCCGATCGCCGCCCCGCGGTCGATCAGGTCGCGGCCCTGCTCGACGTGCAGCTCCACGAAGGTGCCGACGTCGGTCAGGAGCGACGACGACCCGCCGGGGACGACGTCGCCCAGCGCCACCCCGTCCCGGTCGGTCAGGGTCCGGGCGGCCTCCCAGTCGAGCGCCCCCGTGGCGAGCCGCGAGCCGAGGCAGGCCAGCCCGAAGCGCGAGCCCTCCTCCTCGGCGAACGTCGAGACGCCGACCGGCCGGGCCGGCACCACGCCCCGGGCGCGCATCAGGTCGATCGCGGCCAGCGCGGAGACGACACCGAGCGGCCCGTCGTAGGCCCCGCCGTCGAGCACCGAGTCGAGGTGCGATCCGGTCAGGACGGCCGGTCCCGCGCCGACGTCCCACCAGCCCACGACGTTGCCGAAGTCGTCGGACTCGACCCGCAGCCCGCGCACGGCGCACTGCTCGACGAACCAGTCGGCGAGCTCCCGCTCCGCGGACTCGAAGGGCTGGCGGAAGTAGCCGCCGGAGCGGGGCGAGCGCCCGATCGGGGCGAGGTCGCCCCACATCCGCTCGAAGTCGTCAGGCACAGTGCTCTCCATGGAGTTCCAGGACGTCGTACGCCGCCGCAAGATGACCCGCAACTACTCGACCGACCCCGTCGACCCCGCGGTGATCGACCTCGCGCTGCACAACGCGACCCGCGCCCCCAACGCCGGCTTCAGCCAGGGCTGGGCGTTCCTGGTGCTCGACACCCCCGAGGACGTGCGGCGGTTCTGGGTCGAGACCGCGGACGACATCGACCGTCCCGACGCGTGGCTGACCGGCATGATGCGCGCGCCGGTGGTGATCCTGCCGTGCTCGAGCAAGGCGGCCTACCTCAAGAGGTACGCCGAGGCCGACAAGGGCTGGACCGACGAGGACGAGGCCCGGTGGCCGAAGCCGTTCTGGGACATGGACACCGCGATGGCGGCGCTGCTGATCCTGCAGACCGCCACCGACCACGGCCTGGCGTCGTGCTTCATCGGCATCCCGCCGGACAAGGAGCCCGGTGTCCGGTCGGCGTTCGCGATCCCCGACGACTTCGACCCGGTCGGCGTGGTGACGATCGGCCACCACGTGCCGGAGACCGGGGCCGCCGGGTCGCCGACGCGCCGGGCCCGCAAGGACACCTCCGAGCTGGTGCATCGCGGGCGGTGGGGTCACGGAGCCAGTTCATCGGCGTGAGCGGCGCTGGTCAACGACCCGGGCCGCCCCGCGGTCTCATATTCGAGACGCCGACACCGACGCCGACACCGACGCCGACACCGACGACGACACCAGCGGCGACACCGGAAGCGACACCAGCGGCGTGGCCTAGCCTCTCCCCGTGACATCGCAGCCACCGACCGACCGTGCCGTGGCGAAGCTGCAGGCCCTGGTCCGCATCCCGACCGTGTCCGACCGTGACTGGTCGCAGGTCGACACCGCCGCCTTCGACGCCTTCCTCGCCGAGCTCGAGCGCCAGTTCCCGCTGCTCCACGAGCGCCTCGAGCTGACCCGCATCGACACCCACGGACTGCTCTTCCACTGGGCCGGGGAGAGCGCCGAGCGCCCCGTGGTGCTGATGGCGCACCTCGACGTGGTCCCGGTCGACGACGGCGCACCCTGGCAGCACCCACCGTTCGGCGCCGAGATCCACGACGGAGCGATCTGGGGTCGCGGCACCCTCGACGACAAGGGCGAGCTGGTCGGGATCTGCGAGGCGGTCGAGATCCTGCTGGAGCAGGGCTTCACGCCCGGTCAGGACATCTGGCTCTCGTTCGGCTGCAACGAGGAGGTCTCCGGCACCGCGGCCGTCCTCGCCGTCGAGGAGCTCGAGCGCCGCGGCGTACGCCCCTGGTTCGTCGTCGACGAGGGCGGTGCCATCGCGTCCGAGGCGTTCCCCGGAGTGGCCGCGCCGGTCGGCGTGATCGGCGTGACCGAGAAGGGGGTCACCTCCCTCGAGCTGCGCGTCGACGGGCGCGGCGGGCACGCCTCGACCCCGGCCAAGAACGGTCCGACCGCCCGGATCGCGCGGGCCATCACCCGGCTGGACCGCCACCAGATGGCAGCCAGCGTCCCCGATCCGACCGTCGAGCTCTTCCGCCGGCTCGCACCGCACGCGCCGGCGCCGCTGCGCCCGCTGATGGCCAACGCCGCGAAGCTGCGGCCGGTCCTGACCCGCGCCCTGATCGCCGTCGGCCCCGAGCCGGCCGCGATGACGCGCACGACGTTCGCCGTCACCACCCTCT
>JBAWHI010000498.1:0-3164 GCA_049593675.1 Nocardioides sp. | reverse complement strand
TGCGGCTTGCCGGCGATGCCGACCAGGTTGCGCACCGTCGAGGACGAGGTGAACACGACCGCGTCGAACTTGCCGGACTTGATCGCGTCGCGCGTCGGCGCCGGCGGCGGCGTGGCCCGGACCGTGCGGTAGGCGGTGACGTCGTCGCACTCCCAGCCCAGGTCGATCAGGCCGGCGACGAGGTTCTCGGTCGCGATGTCCGCACGCGGCAGGAACACCCGGTTGATCGGGTCGAGCAGGTCGTCGTACTCGGGCCAGTCGGCCAGCAGGCCGGCAGCCGACTGTTCGCCGGAGGGCACCAGATCGGCGCGCAGGCCCCAGGCGGCGATCGCCTGGGCGGTCTTGTCGCCGACCGCGGCGATCTTGAGCCCGGAGAACGCCCGGGCGTCCAGGCCGTACTCCTCGAACTTCTCGCGCACGGCGCGCACGGCGTTGACCGAGGTGAACGCGATCCACTCGTAGCGGCCCTCGACGAGACCACGCACGGCCTTGTCCATCTGCTGGGGGTTGCGCGGCGGCTCGACCGAGATGGTCGGGACCTCGTCGGGGACGGCGCCGTAGCCGCGCAGGCGCTGCGAGACACTGCCGGCCTGGTCCTTGGTCCGGGGCACCAGGACTCGCCAGCCGAACAGCGGCTTGGTCTCGAACCAGGACAGCGCGTCGCGGAGGCCGACCACGTTGCCGACGACCGTCACGGCCGGCGGGCTCATCCGGGCGGCCCGGGCATCGGCGGCGATCCGGTCCAGCGAGGAGGTGATCGTCGCCTGCTCGGTGGTGGTGCCGACCCGGGTCATCGCGACCGGCGTCTCCGGGGAGCGCCCGGCGGCGACCAGCGCTGCCGCGATGTCGCCGATCTGGCCGACGGCCGAGAGCAGGACCAGGGTCCGCTTGTCGGCGTACTGCGACCAGTCGACCTTGTCGCCGCAGGTCACGACGGCCACCTCGCGGTGGTCCTTGGTGGTCAGCGGGATGCCGGCGTACGCCGGGACCGCGGTCACCGACGAGATGCCCGGGACGATCTCGAACGGCAGACCGGCCTTGACGCAGGCCTGGGCCTCCTCGGGGCCGGAGGCGTAGAGGAAGGGGTCGCCGGCCATCAGCCGCACCACCCGCACCCCGCGCTTGGCCTGCTTCAGCACGACCTTCGCGCGGGCCGCGTGGGTCAGCGGCTGGCCGTCCTCGCCGAACCCGCCGTCGACGAGCTCCGGTCCGTCCTCGGTCGTCCCGCGCACCGAGCGGACCAGGTCGGCGTGCTCGGGAACCTCGGTCACGACGACGTCGGCCTGCGTGAGCAGGTCCACGGCGCGCACCGTCAGCAGGCCAGGGTCGCCCGGACCGCTGCCGACGAAGGACACCCGGCCGCGGGTGGATCCCGAGGTGCTCGAGGAGCTGGTGGTGGTCTTGCCTCGCGTCATGCGTTCTGCCTCTTGTCTACTGCTGGGTCTACTGCTGGGTCTGCTGCTGGCACTGCTGGATCCATCGTGAGCTCTGCTGCTCCGTCGGCGAGCATCTCGCCCGCCAACCGGGTGCCGACGCCCACGGCGTCGGCGGGGGCTCCGGTCGCGGACATCCGCACCGAGAGCGCCCCATCGAGGGAGAGGGCCACGGCCCGCACCCACAGTTCGTCGCCGTCCTCGCCCTCGACGACCTCCGCCAGCGCGCCGATCGGCGCCGAGCAGCCACCCTCCAGGGTGGCGAGCACGGCCCGCTCCGCCTCCACGGCGCGGCGGCTGTGCAGGTCGTCCAGGGCGGTCAGCTCGCCGGCCAGGTCGTCGTCGGCCCGGCACTCGACCGCCAACGCGCCCTGCCCGGGAGCGGGCAGCATCTGCAGCGGGTCGAGCGCCTCGGTCACCTCGTCGAGGCGACCGATGCGGGCCAGGCCCGCCCGCGCGAGCACGACGGCGTCGTACTCACCGGAGCGGACCTTGCCGATCCGGGTGTCGACGTTGCCACGAACGCCGACGACGTCCAAACCGAGTCCGAGTGCGTGCAGCTGGGCGGCCCGCCGCGGGGAGCCGGTGCCGACGCGACTGCCGACGGGCAGCTCGCCGAGGGTCAGCCCGTCCCGGGCGACCACCACGTCGCGGGGATCCTCCCGACCCGGGATCGCGGCCAGCGTGATGCCCGCGGCGGGGTAGGTCGGCAGGTCCTTGAGCGAGTGCACCGCGACATCCACCCGGCCGTCGAGCAGCGCGTCGCGCAGGGCGCTGACGAAGACGCCGGCGGTGGCCGACCCCGCGATCGGGGTCCCGTCGGCCTGGGAGCGGTCGCCCTCGGTGCTGATCTGGACCAGCTCGACCTCGCGGCCCAGCAGCGCATGGATCTGGTCGGCGACCAGCTGCGACTGGGTGGTCGCCAGCATCGAGGCGCGGGTCCCGACCCGGATCGTGGCGGCGCTCGTCATGAGAGTCCCTCCGGCCTCGTGACGGCGTCGACCGCCTCGGGGTCGAGGGCGAACAGCTCGGCCAGGGCCGCGGCGTACGACACCGCGCCGGCCTCGTCGGCGAGCTCCCTGACCCGCACGGTCGGCTGGTGCAACAGCTTGTCGGCCACGCGGCGCACGGTGTGCAGCACCTCGGAGCGGGTGGCGTCGTCCAGGTCCGGCATCCGGCCCGCGAGACGCTCCATCTCGGCGTCGACGACGGAGGTGGCCATCGAGCGCAGCGCCACGACCGTCGGGGTGACGCTCGCCTGGCGGCGCGCGGAGAGGAACGCCGCGACCTCCTGGGTGACGATCCGGCGCACCTCGACGACCTCGCGGCCGGAGTCGGTGTCGCGCAGCTCCTCGGCGAGGTCGGCGAGGTTGATGAGCGAGACCCGGGGCAGGTCCACGACGCTCGGCTCGACGTCGTGCGGGAGGGCCAGGTCGATGATCGAGAGACGACGGCCGTCCGCGGTCGCGGCCTGCACCATCGACCGGGTCACCACCACCCCGACCGAGCCGGTGCAGGCGATGACGAGGTCGGCGAGGCCCAGCTCGGCCTCGATGTCGGCGAGGGCGCTGGCCCGCGCGCCGTACGACGCGGCCAGCCGCTCGGCGTTGCCGGCGGTCCGGTTGACGACCGTGACGCTCGCGGCTCCGCGACGCGAGACGGTCGCGGTCGCGAGGCCCGCCATGGCCCCCGCACCGAGCACCAGGACCCGCAGGCCCGTGAGGTCCCCGG
>JBAWHI010000497.1:0-8792 GCA_049593675.1 Nocardioides sp. | reverse complement strand
GCGCAGTACTACCAGAGCCGCGGGCTGCGGGAGGTCTCGGTCGAGGACGTCTTCATCGGCAACGGCGTCTCCGAGCTGATCACGATGGTGCTCCAGGCCTTCCTCGACGACGGCAACGAGGTGCTGGTGCCCGCACCGGACTACCCGCTGTGGACCGGGGCGATCACGCTCTCCGGCGGGACGGCCGTCCACTACGCCTGCGACGAGAGCAACGGCTGGAACCCCGATCTCGCCGAGGTCGAGTCGCGGGTCACCGAGAACACCCATGCGCTGGTGATCATCAACCCGAACAACCCCACCGGCGCGGTCTACAGCGAGGCCACCGTCAAGGGCCTGATCGACATCGCCCGGCGACACGACCTGGTCGTGTTCGCCGACGAGATCTACGAGAAGATCATCTTCGACGACGCCGTGCACCACCACGCGGCGACGTACGCCGGCAGCGACGTGCTGTGCCTGACCTTCAGCGGCCTCTCCAAGGCCTACCGCGTCTGCGGCTACCGCGCCGGCTGGGTGATGATCTCGGGGCCGAAGGAGCTGGCCGCCGACTTCCTCGAGGGCCTCACCCTGATCGCCAACATGCGGATGTGTGCCAACGTCCCGGCCCAGCACGCCATCCAGACCGCGCTCGGTGGCTATCAGTCCATCGAGGAGCTGATCGTGCCCGGGGGACGCTTCTACGAGCAGAACAAGCTCGCCGACCGGCTCCTCAACGAGATCCCGGGCGTCACCAACGTGGCGCCTCGGGGCGCGCTCTACTGCTTCCCGCGGCTCGACCCGGAGGTCTACCCGATCGAGGACGACGAGACGTTCGTCATCGACCTGCTGCGGGCCAAGAAGATCCTCGTCACCCACGGCACCGGCTTCAACTGGCCGGCGCCCGACCATTTCCGGCTGGTGACCCTCCCCGACGTGCACGTGCTCGAGGAGGCGATCGGCCGGATCGCCGAGTTCCTGGAGGTGCGCCGATGAGTGCCGAGCTGCGGGACGTGACCTACCCGCCGATCATCCTGGCGGCGAAGGCCTCCTTCCGGCTGCTCGGTCAGCGCTTCCAGCTGAGCGGCACCCACCACGTGCCGCGCTCCGGCGGCGTCCTCCTGGCCTGCAACCACATCGGCTACGTCGACTTCATCTACGGCGGCCTCGCGGCGAACCCCTCGGGCCGCCTGGTGCGCTTCATGGCCAAGCGCGAGTTGTTCACGCACCGCTACGTCGGGCCACTGATGCGCTCGCTGCACCACATCGAGGTCGACCGTGGTGCCGGCGAGGCGTCGTTCCGGACCGCCGTCGACTACCTGCGTGCCGGGGAGGCGGTCGGGATCTTCCCCGAGGCGACGATCTCGCGGTCGATGGAGCTCAAGGAGTTCAAGACCGGTGCCGTCCGCATCGCCGCCGAGGCCGGGGTCCCGCTGGTCCCGGTGATCATGTGGGGCACCCAGCGGATGATGACCAAGGACCACCCCCGCGACTTCTCCCGCGGCAAGACCATCTCGCTGCGCGTGGGTGCGCCGCTGCACCCCTCGGGAGCAGACCCGGTGGCCGAGACCGCCGAGCTGCGGGCATCGATGTCGGAGCTCCTGGACCAGTCCATCCGGGCCTATCCCGCCGACGAGCAGCCGCCCGGCTCGTGGTGGCTGCCCGCGTCGTACGGCGGCTCCGCGCCCACGCCCGAGGAGGCGACCCGTCTCGACCTCGAGGAGAAGAGGCGGCGGGCGGAGCGCAAGCGATCCGCTTAAGTCGACATATTGATTAAGCCACTTATCGTTTGAGTGACTTATCGATGAACGGCTAGATCGGTCTGTCGCTCCGGTTTCGCGGGTCCATGATGTCCACGATCCGCTGGAGGTCGTCCAGGGAGGCGAACTCGACGGTGATCTTGCCCTTGCTGCGACCCAGGTCGACCTTGACCCGGGTCTCGAGCCGGTCCGAGAGACGCTCGGAGAGGTCGGCCAGGCCGGGGGCGAAGGGCTTGCGACGCGCCGTCCGGGTCCCCTTCTCCTCGCTGCCGGAGTCCCGGGTCGCCACGATCTCCTCGAGGCCGCGCACGCTGATCCCCTCGGCGATCACCCGCTGGGCCAGTCGGTCCTGCACGTCGGAGTCCTCGACCGAGAGCAGGGCGCGCGCGTGGCCGGCCGACAAGATGCCGGCCGCGACCCGCCGCTGCACGGGCGGGGTCAGGCGCAGCAGGCGCAGGGTGTTGCTGATCTGCGGACGGGACCGGCCGATCCGGCCGGCGAGCTCCTCGTGCGTGCACCCGAAGTCGTCCAGCATCTGCTGGTAGGCCGCCGCCTCCTCCAGCGGGTTCAGCTGGGAGCGGTGCAGGTTCTCCAGGAGAGCGTCGCGGAGCATGTCCACGTCGTCGGTCTCGCGCACGATCGCGGGCACGGTCTCCAGACCGGCCTCCTGCGTCGCGCGCCACCGACGCTCCCCCATGACCAGCTCGTAGTCCTCGGGTCCATGACGGCGCACGACCACCGGTTGGAGCACGCCGATCTCACGGATCGAGTGCACCAGCTCGGCCATCGCCTCCTCGTCGAAGACCTGGCGCGGCTGGACCCGGTTGGGCGTGATCTGACCGACCGGGATCTCGGCGAAGTACGCCCCGTCGACCGGCGCCAGCTCGATGCCCGCCTCGACGAGGGCCGGCGACCCGTCCGGAACCTCCCCCTCGGCGGCGGTGGTGGGGATCAGGGAGCCGAGCCCGCGACCGAGCCCCCGACGCTGCGCCGGGCGGTTCGGCGCGCTCATCCGCGCTCACCCGCGCACGCGCGCGGCCGACGGTCTGCTGGGGTGTTCATGCGGAGGCTCCCTTGGTCGCGATCTCACGGGCCGCCTCCAGGTAGGAGAGTGCGCCCGGCGATCCGGGATCGTAGGTCATCACGGTCTGGCCGTACGACGGCGCCTCCGAGACGCGGACCGAGCGGGGGATCGTGGTCTTGAGGACCTGGTCCCCGAAGTGCTCGCGGACCTCCTCGGCGACTCCGGCGGCGAGCCGGGTCCGCGCGTCGTACATCGTGACCAGGATGGTCGACACCGCCAGGGTCGGGTTCAGGTGCGCGCGGACCATGTCCACCGTCTCGATCAGCTGTCCCAGTCCCTCGAGCGCGTAGTACTCCGCCTGGATCGGGATCATCATCTCGCTGCCGGCCACCAGGGCGTTCAGCGTCAGCAGGCCCAGCGACGGGGGGCAGTCGATCAGCACGTAGTCGAAGCGGTCCTCGCCGACATCGCCGGCCGAGCCCACCAGGGGGTGGCCGTGGATCGCCTTGCGCAGCCGGCTCTCGCGAGCGACGACCGAGACCAGCTCAATCTCGGCCCCCGCGAGGTCGATGGTCGCGGGCACGACCATCAGGTCCGCCACCTCCGGGCTGGGCGAGGCGACCTCGGCGAGCGGCACCCCGTCGACGAGTGCGTCGTAGGTGGAGGCGACGCCGCGCCGGTGCTCGACCCCGAGCGCCGTCGACGCGTTGCCCTGGGGGTCCAGGTCGACCACGAGCACCCGCTGCCCGAGCTGGGCGAGCGCAGCGGCGACGTTGACGGTCGAGGTGGTCTTGCCGACCCCGCCCTTCTGGTTCGCCACGACGAAGATCCGGGTCGCCTCCGGCCGCCCCATCGGCGGCCGCAGCCGCGCCCCGTGGCGGGCCAGCACCGTGTGCTCCGCGGCCCGGGCCAGGGGGGTCGCGGGATCGTGGTCGAAGTCGGGTGCGCCGGCCGCCAGGTCCGCGGCGGTGCGCACCGTGGGCCTGCTCGTCGCTGTTTCACGTGAAACGGCCACCTGAGCATCACCCGGCTGGACCTGTGGATAACTGGGGTCGTTCTGTGGAGAGTCACGCTCAACAGGCGGGCCCCCACCGGTGGAAAACTCGCTCACGCCCGTCGCCTCCGGTTCGATGATCTGCGCTTGCGACCTGGCCGCTGCTCGGACCGACCGCCCGACGACGGTGCCGCAAACGGCCAAGATACCTGGGCCGGATCGGCCCAGGCCACCCGCAGTGCCCGCGTGCTCGACGGGCTCTCCGCCTCGCCCAGGACTCGGATCTCGGGAGTCGCGCATCCCCACCGTTCGAGATCGGCCGAGGCCGCTGCGACCTCATCCGCCACCGACGACCCCTTCATCGCCACCAGCGCCCCGGTCGGCGCCACCAGCGGCATCGACCAGTCCAGCAAGCGGGCCAGCGGCGCGACCGCACGCGACGTCACCGCATCGAAGGTCCGCTCACCGTGCAGCGCGTCCGCGCGGGCGCGCACCACCTCGACGTTGCCGAGTTCGAGCTCGGCGGCCGCCTCGACCAGGAAGGTCGTGCGTCGCAGGAGCGGCTCCACCAGCGTCACCTGCAGGTCGGGCCGTGCGATGGCGAGCACCAGGCCCGGAAGCCCGGCGCCGGAGCCGACGTCGCACACCGTGCTCCCCTCGGGCACCAGCTCCGCCAGCCAGGCGCAGTTGATCAGGTGTCGGTCCCACAGGCGGGGTGCCTCCCGGGGCCCGATCAGACCCCGGACGACGCCCTCGGTGGCCAGCAGCTCCGCGTAGCGCTGCGCCACCGGTAGCCGGGCAGACGAAAACACCCTCCGCGCCGCTTCCGGCGCGGAGGGTGTTTCACGTGAAACAGGGTCCGTCACGACGTCACCCGACGCCGATCACGACGGCAGGACCACCACGTGGCGGCGGGGCTCGACGCCCTCGGACTCCGAGGCCAGGCCGGCGGCGGCGACGGCGTCATGGACGACCTTGCGCTCGAAGGGCGTCATGGCGTCCAGCGCAGCGGGGGAGCCGCTCTCCCGGACCCGCGCCACAGTCTCCTCGGCGAGCTTCACCAGCTCCTCGCGCTTCTGGGCGCGGAACCCGGAGATATCGAGCATCAGACGCGACCGCTCACCGGTCTCGCGATAGACCGCGAGCCGGGTCAGCTCCTGCAGCGCGTCGAGCACCTCGCCCTTCGCACCCACCAGCTGCGAGAGGTCCGCGCCGACGATCGAGACCGCGGCCCGGTCACCATCGACGTCCATGTCGAGGTCACCGTCCAGGTCCGCGATGTCGAGGAGCTCCTCGAGGTAGTCCGCCGCGATGTCGCCCTCCTGCTCAAGCTGGTCGACGCGCGACCCGCTCTCGCCGGCCTCCTGACCCTCGTCGGTGGCCGCGACGGGGTCGCCGGTCTCGGCCACCACCGTCTCGTCGGTGACCTCGGGCGTCGGGTCCGTCACTTCGTCACTCACTGGTGCCTCCCTTGGGCTTCGGGTTCGCGGCGGGCTTGGGCCCGCTGGTCTTCTTGCGCTGCTGGCGCGACTGCTTCTTCGGCTGCTGGCGCTGCTGGGGCCGCTGCGGCTCGGGCTCCGGCTCGGGCTCCGGCTCCACACCCCGCGGCAGGCCCTTGCGCTCGGCCTTGGCCCGATCGCGCTCGAGCTTGGCCGTCTCCGCGGCGGTGCCCGGGGCCGGGTTGTTGCGGATCACGTAGAACTGCTGGCCCATCGTCCACACGTTGGAGGTGGTCCAGTAGAAGAGCACGGCGATCGGGAACGCGATGCCACCCACCGCGAAGACGAGCGGGAGCACGTAGAGGAGCAGCTTCTGCTGCTGCGCGTAGGGCCCGGTCAGCGCGTCGGCCGGCATGTTCTTGCTCATCAGCTGCCGCTGCGTCGTGAAGGTCGTGGCCGTCATCGCCACCACCAGCAGGGTCGCGACCAGGATCACGGCGGCCGAGCCACCGTTGTTGAGGAAGGTCGCCTTCAGCGGGATGACACCGAAGAGCTCCGCGTTCTGGAAGCTCTCAGCGAGGTCCGGCGTGATGAACGCCTTCTCGTTCCCGTTCGCCGCGTAGTGGTCCAGGAGCCGGAAGAGCGCCAGGAAGATCGGCATCTGGATCAGGATCGGCAGACACGAGGCGAACGGGTTGGTCCCGCTCTCCTTGTAGAGCTTCATCGTCTCCTGGGCGAGACGCTCCCGGTCGTGGCCGTACTTCTTCTGCAGCTCCTTGACCTTGGGCTGGATCAGCTGCATGTTCCGGCTCGACTTGATCTGCTTCACGAACAGCGGGATCAGCATCGCGCGGACCACCAGGGTGAGCCCGATGATCGAGAGCACCCACGTGCCGCCGCCGTCCGGGTCCATCCCGAGGCCGGTCAGGACCGCGTGCCAGGCGGCGAGGATCGCTGAGATGGCGTAGAACAGCGGCGCCATGATGAAACCGCCGATGTCGCCGAGGAACTCCACGGATCAGGCTCCTTGCTGGGGTGAGGGAGATGAGCCCGCGCGCACGCGGGACGAGTGGGTGGGCACCGGGTCGTAGCCACCGGCCGACCACGGGTGGCACCGGACCAGGCGGCGCACCGTCAGCCAGGAGCCGATCACGCTGCCTCGTTCGGTGACCGCCTCGAGCGCGTACGCCGAGCAGGTCGGATAATAGCGGCAGACCTGCCCGTACAGCGGGCTGATCAGCAGGCGGTAGGCGCGCAGGAAGCCGATCAGGAGCCAGCGCAGCGGGTCGTACTTCACGGGGCCACCTTCGCGCCCGTCAGCGCCCGGTCCAGGCACCGGTCGAGGTCGGCACTCAGCACGGCGGTCGATGCTGTGGCGGCAGCCGGCTGCGCCCGCACGACCAGGATCGCGCCGGGCGGGAGCTCCGAGACGCGCTCACGTGCCAGATGCCGCAGCCGCCGCTTCACGCGATTGCGCACCACGGCGTTGCCGACGGCCTTGCTGACCACGAAGCCCACCTGCGGCGGGCTCGCCGGCTCCCCGTCGTCGGCACCGGTCGCCAGATGCACGACGACGGTGCGCGCTCCGCAGCGACGGCCCTTGCGAACCGTCATACGAAACGACGCACCGTCGGTGAGTCGATGAGCCGAGGACAGCACAGCCGCTGGCCCGGTCCCGGCCTGGTCGCTCGCCTCAGACGGCGAGGCTCTTGCGGCCCTTGCGGCGACGCGAGGACAGGATGGACCGGCCGGCGCGGGTGCGCATGCGCAGGCGGAAACCGTGCACCTTGTGACGGCGGCGGTTGTTCGGCTGGTACGTACGCTTGCTCACGGGCTTCTCTCCATGGTGTTGTCAGGGCAGCCACACCGGGCCGGAGCGGCACGGTGCGATCTGTTCTACGGGCCTTTCGGCTGGCACCGCGCACCCACGACCATCGTGCTGGTCTCGCTTGTCGTGGACATGCGGCACCGGTCGACACCGGGTGACCGAGTTACGGTACGCGCTGGCAATCCACAGGGTCAAACCGACGCTGGACCGGTGTGGTCTAGCCTGTGGATGACGGGTTGCCGCCGCCTGTCTCCGCTTGTTACGTTCGCACGCAACGAGGTTCCCCGCCACCCGCGCAACACGCCCGGTCGACGGCCCCTGTGACGCCGGTCACCACGCCGTTCCACGGCACCTGACCTGCACAAACATCGGCACCGACCTGTTGCCGGGAGGCCTCGGACCGACCCTCCCCACCCGGAGGAGGTCGGGTTCACAACCTGTGGACAAAGTTGTGGACACAGAATGGCGTCCGCCAGGTGGCCACGGCCTCCTGTGGAGCACGGGGCGGTCCGACCACGGACCACCGGCTGACGCCGACGAGCAGACACAGAGAGTGGGAACGGTGGAGCAAGGCAGCCCGGATCTCGGCCACGATGGCAGCCCCGCCCAGGGCCCCGACCTGGGCCAGGCCTGGCGCGGCGTCGTCGACGACCTCCAGCCCAACCAGCGCGCGTGGCTGCGAGCCAGCGAGCCGGTCACCCTGCACGAGAGCACCGCCATCGTCGCGGTGCCCAACGACTTCACCCGCAACCAGCTCGAGGGTCGACTGCGCGCGCAGCTCGAGGATGCCCTGACGGTGCGCTTCGGCCGCGAGATCAGGATCGCGGTCACGGTGAACCCACGGCTCGAGGAGGAGGCGCCGGCGCCCACCCCGCCGGCCCCCGTGACGACAAGTCGAGAAGACGATATGTCGACACTTCACCGCGCACCGGAGACGCCGACGCCGACCGGCCCGGTGGAGCCGGCCGAGCCCGGTCAGCGCCCGACCGCGCTGGAGACCCGGTTGAACCCGAAGTACACCTTCGAGACCTTCGTCATCGGCTCCTCGAACCGCTTCCCCCACGCCGCCGCCGTCGCGGTCGCCGAGGCGCCGGGCAAGGCCTACAACCCACTGCTCGTCTACGGCGACTCCGGCCTCGGCAAGACCCACCTGTTGCACGCGATCGGCCACTACGTCCGCTCGCTCTACACCGGCGCCAAGGTGCGCTACGTGTCGAGCGAGGAGTTCACGAACGAGTTCATCAACGCGATCCGCGATGATCGCCAGGACCGGTTCAAGCGGCGCTACCGCGACGTCGACGTGCTGCTCATCGACGACATCCAGTTCCTGGAGGGCAAGACCCAGACCCAGGAGGAGTTCTTCCACACCTTCAACACCCTGCACAACGCCAACAAGCAGATCGTGCTGACCTCCGACCGGCCGCCCAAGCGTCTCGAGGCGCTGGAGGACCGGCTGCGCAACCGCTTCGAGTGGGGCCTGATCACCGACGTCCAGCCCCCGGACCTCGAGACGCGCATCGCGATCCTGCGCAAGAAGGCGGCGATGGACCGGCTCACCGCACCGCCGGACGTGCTGGAGTTCATCGCCTCGCGGATCTCGCGCAACATCCGTGAGCTGGAGGGCGCCCTGATCCGGGTGACGGCCTTCGCCTCCCTCAACCGGCAGCCGGTGGACCTCGGGCTCCCCGCCCTCGGGGATCAGGTCCTTCAGCACGATCTCGGCAAGGGTCATGTCGACCTCCTGCTGGTTGATGCTGGCGAAGGCGGTGAC
>JBAWHI010000496.1:0-2388 GCA_049593675.1 Nocardioides sp. | reverse complement strand
TCGGCCTGCTCGTCTGAGGCCGAGCGCTGTCACGGACCGGCGTTGAGCCGGCGGTAGAGGCTGAGCTCGTCGCGGATCCGGTAAGGGAGCGGGGCTCCCACGTCGGCCACGGCGGCGGCGTACGCCTCGAGTGCGGCGAGCAGCTCCTCGCGAAGCCGCCGCTCATCCCAGCGCGTCCCGTCCTGGTGGCACTGCTGCAGCGCAGCACGAGCCAGGTTGACCTCGACGAGGAGACGGTCGAGCGCCTGGCGCTCCGCACCGCGGGAGGGCCGCTTGGGGTCGTTCATGTCGGTGCCCTCCCGCGCGGCCCGATGCCGGGCACGCGCGGGGAGGGCCGGGGCTCAGAGGCCCCGGACGTTCTCGGCCTGCGGACCCTTGGGGCCCTGCGTGACCTCGAACTCGACGCGCTGGTCATCCTTCAGCGACTTGAAGCCGGTGCCGGCGATCGCGGTGTGGTGGACGAAGACGTCCGGGCCACCCTCGTCCTGCGCGATGAAGCCGAAGCCCTTGTCATCGTTGAACCACTTGACGGTTCCCTGAGCCATGTTCGATTCCTTGGTGTTCTCTGTGTGTGGACGACGTGCCCACACGCGGGCTGAAGACATCTGCACTGCGCCTGATGTCCAGCAAGACCGAAGACCAAGTACTACGAGATGTTCCGCCACCGGCGGTGGCGGTGGGAAGCGGGCGCTTTCCCTCCAACGTGATCACGGTAGCACCGCGGCCGGTGACGACACCCATTGTCGGCACGGTCGGTGGACGCGTTCTCGGCTGATGGGACCGTCCGGGTCCACCGGTGCCTCTGCGAAGGGCGGTCGCCGGCGCCGTGGACCGCGAGGGCCCGGTGGCTGTCGTGCGTGATCGTGTGCCGGCGATCGGGATCCCGCCGCGGTCGCTCACGGGTCGACCGTGAAGTTGATCCAGGGCTTGGTGGGGTCCTGGTTGCCCGCGGCGTCGCGCGTGACGACCGAGACGCCGTACCTGCCCGGACCGGGCGGGTCGAAGGTGTAGGTCCAGTCCGTGTCGGTCGCGCCCGGCGAGGCCAGGTCGGCCAGCACCGTGCCGTACGACGTCGACCAGGTCAGGTCGCGCTTGAGCCACCTCTTGGTCTCCTTGTCCCGGATGGCGAGCAGCACGGTCGCCACGCCGACGTCGTCGGTGGCGGCCCCCTCCATCTGCACCGGGCCGGACGGCACGCTCGAGGCGTTCGCCGGGGCGGTCATGACGCCCTCGGGCGGCTCCGTGTCGGCGGCGGCGACGCTCACCCGGCGAACCGCGGCCGACGGGTCCTTGTTGCCCGACGTGTCGAGAGCTCGGGCCTGGAAGGAGTAGTCGCCCGGTGTCGTGAGCTCGACGTCGAGCTGCCAGTCCGTCGACGGCGCCTGCGGTGTGGTCAGGTCGGCCGTCCTGCGGGCGTCCTTCCAGCTGCTGGTCGGCGTGCCGTCGGTGCCGACCCACAGGCCCGTGTCGAGGTCCTTGACCAGGAGCCGCACCGACCCCACCCCGACGCCGTCGGTGGCCGTGCCGGTCACCGACACCGTGGGTCCCGACAGCACCGCGCCTGCCTTCGGCGTCCGCATGTGGGATTGCGGGGGAGCCGTGTCCGCGGGGGGCGCGGTGCCGTCGGAGTTCCAGAGGGACACCCGGTCGTTGGCGAAGTCGGCGACGGCGATCTCCTGGTCGGTCGGGTCGACGGCGACGCCACGCGGCTGGTCGAGCTGCCCGTCGCCGCTGCCGAGGGTGCCGAAGGACGTCTCCACCTCGCCGTCGGCGTCGAGCACCGTCACGCGATCGTTGCCGGCGTCGGCGATCCAGAGCCTGCGGTCCGCGCCGGTGCCGGTGACCAGGAGGCCTCCGGGCGAGCGGACCTGACCCGGACCGGTCCCCGACGTCGCCACGGTGCCGAGCAGGTCGCCCGAGGCGGAGAACCTCTCGACCCGGTTGTTGCGGGTGTTGGAGACCAGCACCGTGCCGTCGGCGTCGAGGGCGATGCCCACGGGCTTGCTGGTGGCGGCGGAGCCGGTGATGTCGATGTCCGCCAGGACGTCGCCGTCCGGGCCGAGGTGGAGCACGCGGTTGTTGTTGGTGTCGGCCAGCCAGTAGCCACCGGCGCCGTCGAGCGCGGTCTGGTGCGGGCGGCTCAGCGACTGGCCGACGGGCTTCACCGACCTCAGGAGCTCCCCGTCGGCGTCGAACACGTCGATCCGGTTGTTCTCGCTGTCGGTGACGACGACGTCGCCGCCGGCGGTGACGGTGATGCCCCGCGGGAAGATGAGGGACCCGGGCTTCGGACCGTAGCCACCCCACGTGCTGAGGAACGCGCCATCGGGTGCGAACTTCTGGATCCGGTGGTTGAACCAGTCGGCGACGTAGAGCGAGCCGTCGGGC
>JBAWHI010000495.1:0-5223 GCA_049593675.1 Nocardioides sp. | reverse complement strand
TCCGGTTGACGGCGTTGACACCACCACCACCGATGCCCACGACCTTGATGATGGCCAGGTAGTTCTGTGCTGCTGCCACGGCTTTCGCCCTTCGCTGCTCGGGTGACGACGGATGTCTGTGGATCTGTTGATCGGGGAAGCGGCGTGTCCCTCAACTCTGACCCTCAGCCTGAGGGTTATAGTTATGTCAACCTCGCCGTGTCCATGACAGTAGGCAGCCGGCCGCCTCGAATCGTGGCGACACGCCGGATCACTTCGTGATCGGCAGACCTGGCACCGAGACGTCGTAGGTCTGCGCCTCGCGGGCGAGCAGCAGACCGGCCAGGACCTCGGCCTTGAGGTCGGAGTCGGCCGCGCTCCCCCAGCGGACCAGGCGTCCGTCGCGCAGCTCGAGCGCGATCTCGTCGACGGTGGCCACCTCGACGTGATCGACCTGCGCGACCAGGTCCGCGGGCAGCGCCGCGACCACGAGCGCCGCCTCCCGCAGGGCCTCGCTGCCCGTCGACCCGCCGGTCTGCACGCGAGGCAGGTCCGGCGGCGCGGTGGCGTAGTCGCGGAAGACGACGCCGTCCTCGTCCATGCCGCGAAGCTGCCCGGCGATCTCCACGACGGCGACCGGCTCACGCTCCTCGACCGCGATCAGCACCTGGTCGGGCCAGGCGCGCGAGACGTCCGCCGAGCGGACCGGCGCCAGCGCCTCGACGCGGGCGCGGACCCGGTCCAGGTCCACGGTCGCCAGTGGCTCCCCCGCGGGGACCGCCGCGACCGCGCGCACCTTCTCGTCGCTGAGCTGCTCGGTCCCCTGGACGTCGACGCCCTGCACGGCCAGGAAGGAGGAGAAGTAGACGAGCCACACGAGCAGGACGCCGAGCAGCAGGACCAGCAGCACGCCGACCAGCGGCTTCCACGCGAGCCAGCGGCGCGCCCACTGGCGACGCGCGAACCGCCTGCGGGTGCGCTGGGCCGAGCGCTGGGCCGAGCGCTGGTCGGTCTCACTCACGCAACAGCTCCAGCACCCGGGGCCCGATCTCGGTGACCGTGCCGGCCCCGAGGGTGACCACCAGGTCTCCGGGCCGCGCTCGTGCGACCAGCTCGGCAGCGACGTCGTCGAAGGCCGGCACGAACACCACCTGCTCGGACGGCAGGGGGACGGCGCCGGCCACCAGCGCGCCCGTCACGTCGGGATCCGGGTCCTCGCGGGCCAGGTAGACATCGAGCACGACGACCTGGTCGGCCGCTCCGAGCGCGACGCCCATCGCGTCGCCGAAGATCCGGGTGCGGGAGACCAGGTGCGGCTGGAAGGCGACGACCACGCGACCCGACCCCGCGATCGCTCGCGCGGACTGCAGGTCGCCGGCGATCTCGGTCGGGTGGTGGGCATAGCTGTCGTAGACCCGGACGCCCCCGGCCTCGCCCTTGCGCTCCATGCGCCGCTTGGTCCCCGTGTACGACGCGAGCCCCCGCACCAGATCGGCTGCGTCGTAGCCGAGCTCCACGCCGGCGGCCAGCGCGGCGAGCGCGTCGGCGAGGTAGTGCTCGCCCGGAGCCCAGAGCGTCACCCCGGCCAGCGCGCCCGGCTCGCGGGCCGACACGGTCACGACGCGCCGTCCTCGGGCGCGCTGGCGCTCGGCCAGCGCCGCCGCAGCCGGGTCGTCGACGCAGCAGACCAGGAAGCCGTCGGGGTCGATGGTGTCGACGAACTCGTCGAAGGCCGCGCGGTAGGCCTCCTCGGTCCCCCAGTTGTCCAGGTGGTCGGCCTCGACGTTCGTCACGATGGCGGCGTAGGGCGAGTAGTGCAGGAAGGCGCCGTCGCTCTCGTCTGCCTCGGCGACGAAGACGTCGCCGGCGCCGTCCGCGGCGTTGACGCCGGTCGCGGACAGCTCGCCGCCGATCGCGTACGCCGGGTCGGCGCCCGCGACCTGGAGAGCGATGGTCAGCAGCGAGGTCGTGGTCGTCTTGCCGTGCGTGCCGGCGACCGCGACGACGCGCCGGTCGGCCATCACGGCCGCGAGCGCAGCGCTGCGCGGCAGCAGCCGGAGCCCACGACGCACGGCCTCGACGACCTCGGGGTTGTCCTCACGGACCGCGGTCGACACCACGACCGTGTCGGCGTCGGCGACCTGGCCGGCGTCGTGGCCGAGGTGGACACGGGCGCCGAGCGCGCGCAGCGCGTCGAGGGTCGGCGACTCGACGCCGTCGCTGCCACTGACGGCGATGCCGCGCGCCAGCATGATCCGGGCGATGCCGGACAGGCCGGCGCCGCCGATGCCGACGAAGTGCACGCGCCCGAGCCGGCCTGCTGGCAGGATCTCCTCCGGAACTGCGACCTTCACTGCGGTGTCCCCTGAGCGGCCTCGATGATGATCCGCGCCAGCCGCTCGTCGGCGTCGCGTGGGATGACGGCGGCCGCGGCCGCGCCCATCGCGGCCAGCCGGGCGACGTCCGAGGCCAGCGGGGGCACAGTCGCGGCGACCCAGTCGACGGTGACGTCGGCGTCGTCGACGAGGAGCGCCCCTCCGGCCTCGACGACGGGAGCCGCGTTCCTGACCTGCTCGCCGTTGCCGATCGGCAGCGGCACGAACACCGCAGGCAGCCCCACCGCTGCGGCCTCGGTGACGCTGTTGGCCCCCGCTCGGCAGATGGTCAGGTCGGCGGCGGCGAGCGCGAGGTCCATCCGGTCGCAGAAGTCGAGGACGACGTAGGGCGTCTCCGTGGTGCCGGGCTCGGCCCCGCCGTGCTTGCCCTGGATGTGGAGCACCTGGACCCCCGCCTCGGAGAGGACCCGGGCGGCGCCCGAGACCGCCTGGTTGAGCCGGCGGGACCCCTGCGATCCACCGGTCACCATGAGGGTCTGGCGGTCGGCGTCGAGGCCGAAGAACGCGCGAGCCTCCGCGCGGACCGCCGGCCGGTCGAGGGTCGAGATCATCCGTCGCAGCGGCAGACCGACGTACTCCGCCTTGCGCAGCGGCGTGTCGGGGAAGCTGACCGCCACCCGTTGCGCGACCCGGGAGCCGGCCTTGTTCGCGATGCCGGGCACGGCGTTCTGCTCGTGGATCACCAGGGGGATCCTGCGCTTGCGAGCGGCGAGGTAGGCCGGCATCGAGACGTAGCCCCCGTAGCCGACGATGACGTCGGGCTGCACCCGGTCGAGCACCTCGTGGGTCGCTCGGACCGCGCCGCGGAGCCGGGCGGGGACCTTGAACAGGTCGGCGTTCGGCTTGCGAGGCAGCGGGACCGGTGGGATCAGCTCCAGCGGGTAGCCGGCCTCGGGGATCACCCGGGTCTCCAGACCCCGCGGGGTGCCGAGGCAGGTGATCTCGACCTCCGGGTCGAGGCGCCGCAGGGCGTCGGCGGTGGCGAGCAGGGGCGAGGTGTGGCCGGCGGTGCCGCCGCCGGCGAGGAGTACGCGCATCGTCACGAAGCCTAGGAGACGCGGCCCGCCGAGAGCCCGGCGGAGCGGTCCTTGCGGCGTTGGGCGAGCGCCCGGGCGGCCTCGGGCTCGCGTCGGGCGAAGCCGATCAGCAGGCCGAGGGCGACCAGCGACGGGACGAGGGCCGATCCGCCGTAGGAGACGAGCGGCAGGGGGATGCCGATCACCGGCAGCAGCGCGAGGACCATGCCGACGTTGATGATCATCTGCCCGAGCAGCCAGACCACGATGCCGAAGGTCATGTAGCGCACGAACGGATCCTCGGTGTGGGTGGCGACCCGGATCGCCGCGAACGCGATGGTGAGGAAGAGCCCGACCACCAGCAGCGTGCCGATCAGTCCGAGCTCCTCGCCGAGCACCGCGAAGATGAAGTCGGTGTGGGCCTCGGGGAGGTCACCCCACTTCTGCTGGCTGGCGCCGATCCCCTGACCGAACACCCCGCCCGTGGAGAGCGCGTAGAGCCCGTGGGCGGGCTGCCAGCCCGCGTTGTGGAAGTCCTTGAACGGGTCGGCGAAGTTGGTGATCCGCTCGAGCCGCTCCGCGCTGGTCGAGGCGAGTCCGATCGCGACCACGCCGACGGCGGTGAGCATGAAGGCGAACAGCCGGGCCGGAGCACCCACGACCCAGAGCATGGCGAGCAGGATCGCGAACAGGACCAGCGCCGTGCCGAGGTCGCGGCCGAGCACGACGAGCCCGATCACCGCGACCAGACCCGGCACGACCGGCACGAAGACCTCGTGGAAGCTGCCGAGCCGCTTGTCCTTGAGGGCGTAGACGTGCGCGGCCCACAGCACGATCGCCAGCTTGGCGATCTCGGCCGGCTGCACGACGAACGGCCCGACCCCGAGCCAGTTGGTGTTGCCGTTGACGGTGCGGCCCAGGCCCGTCTGGGTGAGGGCGAGCAGCACGATCGAGACGATCAGGCCCAGCCAGGCGACGCGGCGCAGCAGCGAGTGCGGCAGCCGCGAGGCCACGAAGGCGCAGGGGATGCCGATCAGCACCCACATCATCTGGCGCTTGACCACGGCGTAGGAGTCGCCGGCGTTCTGCTCGTAGGAGTAGACGCTCGAGGCGCTCAGCACCATGATCAGCCCGATGGTCAGCAGCAGCGCGGACGCGCCGAGCAGCAGGTAGTAGGCCGCGAGCGGACGGTCCAGCGCGCGTCGGGCCGCGGCGTACCACTGCAGGAACGCGGGCCGCCGCCGGGCGGTTCCCCCGGTGTGGTCGAGGGGATCGGCGGTGGTCATCGCACGGTCCTCTCCCCTGTGCAGGGCCCGGGTCAGGTCCTGCGTCCTACGGCGTCGGCGAAGGCGTCACCGCGCGCGGCGTAGTTGGTGAACATGTCCATGGAGGCGCACCCCGGTGCCAGCAGGACCGTGTCGCCGGGTCGAGCCAGGTCGGCTGCGGCCTCGACGGCGCGATCCATGGCGTGCCCACCGTCTACAGGGCCAGTCTCGTCGTCGTCCAGCACGATCACGGGCACATCCGGGGCGTGTCGCGAAAGCGCGGCGGCGATCAGGTCCCGGTCCCGGCCGAGCAGGACGACGCCCCGCAACCGGCCGCGCACGGCGAGCACCAGCTCGTCGAAGGCGGCGCCCTTCGCGAGGCCGCCGGCCACCCACACCACGGGGTCGTAGGCCTGCAGCGAGGACTGGGCGGCGTGCGGGTTGGTGGCCTTGGAGTCGTCGACCCAGGCGACACCGTCGCGCTCCGCGACGACCGCGATCCGGTGGCCGTCGGGCCGGAACGCCCGGAGCCCGTCGCGGACCGCGGCCTGGGAGACGCCGTGCGCC
>JBAWHI010000494.1:0-2069 GCA_049593675.1 Nocardioides sp. | reverse complement strand
CGACGTCAAGAAGCTCCGTGAGCTGACCGGCGCCGGCATGATGGACTGCAAGAAGGCGCTGGACGAGTCCGACGGCGACTTCGACAAGGCCGTCGAGCTGCTCCGCGTCAAGGGTGCCGCCAAGGCGGCCAAGCGCGGAGCCGAGCGGGAGGCCGCGGCCGGCCTCGTCGCGCACGCCCCGGGCGTGCTCGTCGAGCTCAAGTGCGAGACCGACTTCGTCGCCAAGAACGACGACTTCGTCGCGACCGCGCAGAAGATCGCGGACGCCGGCTCGGAGGCCAAGGCCGCCGACGTCGAGGCGCTCCGCGCGGTCTCGCTGGGCGAGCAGAGCGTCGGCGAGGTCGTCGACGGCCTGGCTGTCTCGATCGGCGAGAAGGTCGAGCTGGGTCAGTACGTCTACTTCGACGGTCCGGTCGTGGCCTACATGCACAAGCGTGCGGCCGACCTGCCGCCGGCTGTCGGCGTGCTGGTGGAGTACGACGGCGACGCGGATGCTGCGCGCGCTGCCGCGATGCAGGTCGCGGCGATGCGCCCGCAGTACCTCACCCGTGACGAGGTCCCCGCTGACATCGTCGCCAAGGAGCGCGAGATCGCCGAGGCGACCTCGCGCGAGGAGGGCAAGCCCGAGCAGGCGATCGCGAAGATCACCGAGGGTCGCCTCAACGGCTTCTTCAAGGAGGTCGTCCTGCTCGAGCAGCCGTCGGTGACCGAGAACAAGAAGTCGGTCAAGACCGTCCTCGACCAGTCCGGCACGACCCTGAAGCGGTTCGCCCGTTTCGAGGTCGGCGCCTGAGCGGCTAGGTTCTAGCCAGACCAACGCGAGGAGGCCGGTTCGATGTCAGCACCCCTGATCATCGAACCGGCTTTCTCCGTCTCCCGACCACGCCACACCTCCAGAAGGAGCCGCCGGTGACCGGCTACAAGCGAGTCCTGCTCAAGCTCTCGGGCGAGGTGTTCGGCGGCGGCAAGGTCGGCGTCGACCCCGACGTGGTCCAGAAGGTCGCGCGCGAGATCGCTGCGGTCGCCGAGGCCGGCGTCCAGATCGCGGTCGTGACCGGCGGCGGCAACTTCTTCCGCGGCGCCGAGCTCCAGCAGCGCGGCATGGACCGGGTGCGCGCGGACTACATGGGCATGCTCGGCATCGTGATGAACTGCCTGGCGCTGCAGGACTTCCTCGAGAAGATGGGCGTGGAGACCCGCGTGCAGACGGCGATCACGATGGGCCAGGTCGCCGAGCCCTACATCCCGCGGCGCGCCATCCGGCACATGGAGAAGGGCCGGGTCGTGATCTTCGGGGCCGGGATGGGCATGCCGTTCTTCTCGACCGACACGGTCGCGGTCCAGCGGGCCCTGGAGAGCAGGTGCGACGTCGTCCTGGTCGCCAAGAGCGGCGTCGACGGCGTCTACACCGCCGACCCCCACCTCGACCCCACCGCCACCAAGTTCGACGAGGTCACCTACGGCGAGGCGATGGCGCGCGGGTTGCGGATCATGGACCAGACCGCGTTCGCCCTGTGCGGGGAGAACAAGCTGCCGATGGTCGTCTTCGGCATGGAGCCCGAGGGCAACATCCTGCGGGTCGTGCAGGGTGAGAAGATTGGCACCCTCGTCAGCGCCGGCTGACCGTCTCGCCGCACCGCAGCCCCGAACAGCAACGAACCAGGAGAAGCCGTGATCAACGACATCCTCAACGAGGCCGACAAGAAGATGGACAAGTCGGTCGAGGCGACGCGTGAGGACTTCGCGGCGATCCGTGCCGGCCGGGCCCAGCCGAGCATGTTCAGCAAGATCGTCGTGGACTACTACGGTTCACCGACCCCGCTGCAGCAGCTGGCGTCGTTCACCGCGCCCGAGGCGCGGATCATCTTGATCCAGCCCTACGACGTGGGCGCGATGGGCAACATCGAGCGCGCGATCCGCGACTCCGACCTCGGGGTTAACCCGTCGAACGACGGCAAGATGCTGCGCTGCGTCTTCCCGGAGCTCACCGAGGAGCGCCGCAAGGAGTACATCAAGGTCGCCAAGGCCAAGGCCGAGGACGGCCGGGTCGCGGTGCGCAACCTGCGCCG
>JBAWHI010000493.1:0-15965 GCA_049593675.1 Nocardioides sp. | reverse complement strand
CTGGCCGTCGATCACGTACTCGCCCTCGCCGTCCTTGACGGCCTTGGTACGGATCGCCGAGACGTCCGAGCCGAGACCGGGCTCCGACATCGAGAAGGCACCGCGCACCTCGCCGGCCGCCATTCTCGGCAGGTACTTCTGCTTCTGCTCCTCGGTGCCGTGCTGCATCAGCATGTAGGCCACGATGAAGTGCGTGTTGATCACGCCCGAGACGCTCATCCAGCCCCGCGCGATCTCCTCGACGCACAGGGCGTAGGTCAGCAGGGACTCGCCCAGCCCGTCGTACTCCTCGGGGATCATCAGCCCGAAGATGCCCAGCTCCTTGAGACCGTCGACGATCTCCTGGGGGTACTCGTCGGCGTGCTCGAGCTCCGTGGCGACCGGCAGGATCTTCTCGTCCACGAAACGGCGTACCGCCTTGAGGATCTCCTGCTGGTCGTCGTTGAGACCGTCGGTCTGGCAAAGGCGACCCATGATGAACCTTCCGTGACGTGTGCGGGACCGGCAGCGATGCTATCCCTCGACGTCTCCCCAGCAGTTCCGTGTGTGACCCACCCGGTCGGTGACCTGTGACACGCAGCAGCGACGACCCGGGCCGACTCCAGGGCCGACCCTGGGGCCGACCCCGGGGCCGACCCCGGGGCCGACCCGGGGACGGGTCTCAGGATCCGGCCTTCGCGAGCCGTCGGCCCCGCAGTCGCCAGCGCAGTCGCGAGACCGCACTCGCTCGCTCGACCTGGATCCGGCCGGTGCGCTCCTCGGCGATGCTCCCGGCCCGCTCGGTGAGCAGGGTCGCGAGGGCGGACACCGAGGCGTCTGCGATGTCGCGGGGCCGCGGGGCCTGGTCCTCGGGGGCGAAGGACGCCTCCGTGCTACGCAGGTCGTCCGGCGAGCCGACCAGGTCGTACCCGCCGGCTTCCAGCGCCGCGATCTGGCGCTCGGACACGCCCTCGCACCAGGCTCGGTGGCGAGCGGGGACCAGGATCCGATCGCCGGTCTGGCGAGCGAGCACGCCGGTCGAGAACGAGCGCTTCACGACGTCGCTGTAGACGTAGCGGCGGTGCACGTCGGCGGGGAGCTCACCGTTGACCCGTCTCAGCACCTCGGCCTGGACCCGTCCGAGGCTGGAGTTGGTGGGGCGCTCCTCGGGCTCGATCCGACCCGGGTCGACGCCGAGGACGCCGGCGAAGCGCTCGAGGAGCAGTGTCGGCGCACTGCCGGGTGGCGGGACGGTCACGACGTGCAGCCGCTCGGCCGGCAGGTACGCCGCCCATCGCTCGAGCACGGCCGGCGGGTCCAGGTGGATCCAGGGGTTCTTGCCCGTTCCCTCCTCCTCCTGGGCGCGCAGCCGGCGCAGGTGGGCACCGAAGCGTGCGGTGCTGCCGGCCTTGAGCTCCTCCTGCCAGGCCGACGGGAGCTGGCGCGCCAGGTCACGGACCGTGAGCAGGACGTGGACCTCGCGATCCCCGCAAGCGCCGAGCAGTCGCTCGATCTGGCCGGGCCGGGCCGCCGCCAGCGACTCCTGGCTGAAGATCGCCCGCGAGCCGGTCGCGGCGGCCAGCTGGCCGCTGAACCGGTCCAGGATGTTGCGATCCGACTCCGGGTCGCGGCGGGCGGCGTAGCGGTCCCGGACCACGACCATCAGCTCGAAGGACTCCCGCTTGGTGGGCGGTACCAGGTCGAGTCCCTGGGCCGCGAGGCTCGACCGGCTGCGCAGGAGCGCCGCCTGCAGGTAGGACGTTCCGGTCTTCTGGAGACCCACGTGGATGTAGAGCCTGCGCGCTTCTGGCATGGCACAGATCTATGGCATGCACGACCGCAGCGGCAAGTCCGGACCGCTGCCGGAAGGGTGCGGACCGGTCGTCAGGCGGGGCCGGAGGCCATGCCCAGGACTGCGGCACCCTCCTTGAGCGCGAGCGGACCGGTGCTGATCGTCACCGCCGATGGAAGCTCCACCATCTCGGGGCCGACCGGGCGGTTCACGTCGTAGCGGGCGGTCCAGGCGCCCGAGGTGTTGCTGATCATCAGCAGCGCCCGTGCCATGCCGGCCTTGCGCCAGCCCGAGAGGCAGGCAGCGCCGCAGGCCTGGAACCAGCTCGCCGGGTCCTCCTGAGCCGCGATCGTGCGCTGGAGGACCCGTTCGCGCTTCGTCGAGGCGTCGTTGGCGCTCGCCACCTGCACGTGGACACCGCGCTTCACCGCGGCGCGAAGTGCCTGCTGGGGCCCCTTGAGCGCGAGGGTCGGCGTCCGGAGCGCCACGGTCGAGCCCGGCTTGGCCGCGTCGATCGCGTTGACCAGGGCCCGAGCCGTCGCGCGCTGCTCGACCCGCGTGCCGTCGGGTGCGTTGCGGACCTTGCTGATCGTCGCCGGAGGGTCGACGAGCCACGTGTAGTCGCCGACGACCGCGTCGTGGTCGGACTTGAGCTCGACCGGGTACTGCTTGGTGGGCGTCAGCTCGTCGGTCCCGCGACTGAAGACATAGTCGATGGTGTTCCCGAAGTGGTCACCGGTCGGGAAGTGGGCGCCGAGGATGTCGTACGTCGGCGCCAGCTGGTCGGCCGTCAGCCGCTCGCGCGGGTAGCGGCCGCTGGTGTAGTGGACGTTGAAGTCCCCGCCGGCCAGCACCGGTCCGCTGCGAGCGAGCTTGCCCACCAGTCGCCCGAGCCGGGCCACCGACTCGTTGAGGAGGTCGGGCATCCCCTTGGTCAGCGGTGCCACGTGCACCGACACCACCGAGACGACCCGCCCGTCGGCGCTCTCCAGGGTGACCCAGTTCGCGAAACGACGGCCGAGCTCGACGACCTTGCCCGGCGGCTTCCCTCGCCAGTTGGAGATGCGGAAGGTGCCCTCGTCGATCGCCGTCCACCGGTCGGCGCGCCAGGCGACCGGGGTCGCTGCCTTGAACCGGTTCTTCATGCTGCGGTGGATCTCGTAGCCCGACGGAGCCATCACCGAGTCCTGGCGGAACGGCACCTCGTTGTAGGTGACGAAGTCCGGGGCCAGGCCCAGGACCGTCGCCACGTCCTTCTGGAACTTCTCGGTCTTGAGACCGGTGTAGATGTTCGCCTGGACGATGGTCAGCCCGTCGGCGCGGCCGCGAGCGACCTGGACCGCCGAGGCGGTCCGAGCGTCAGCGCCGTCGGCCGCCTGGGCCGGTGCCGGCGCCGTGATGCCGAGACTGGTGACCGCCACCGCGGCCGTCGTCAGCAGCGCGCGCCAGCGGCGCGCGGCGGCCGCCGGGACGCCCTGGCGGCAGGGACGTGCACCCATCACTGACTCCTCGCGACTCGCTTCTCACCCCGGACCCCGGGCTCGACGAACCAGGAGTCACAGGAATCACACCACCCCCATCTGTCACTGACAAGGGAACCTCGTGAACTACAAACCTGTAGTTCTCGCAGGCCTCTCAGGCCACGTGTGCGGTCGCGCTGATGAAGTAGTGGTCGCTGATGCGACGAGTCACCGGAGAGGTGTCTCGTCGGTAGGCACTCCAGGTCACGCCGCTGCCGACGACCCAGTCGACCGGGATCGGGCTGGGTGGCGGGGCACACCCGGCGCCGCCGCCGTTGGAGGCCAGCAGGGCGGCCGGTGAGACGACGCGGCAGTAGAACTCCTCGCGATCGTTCATGTCACCGGTCAACAGCACGGGGAGTCCGCTGGCCCGCAACTCCCTCATGATGCTGACCAGGGTGGCCTGGCCCTGACGACGTTCGGTCAGGTAGCGCCCACCACCGGCAGACAGGTGGGAGTTGACGACGTAGAACTCGCGACCGGTCTGCCGCTCACGCAGGCGCAGGATCGGCTGCGGTCGCGGACGGCCCATGAACGGCAGCGTGAACGAGCGCCCACTGACCATCTCGAACCGGCCGCTGTCGTAGAGGATCGAGTTGTCGGTCTCGGCCGATCCCCATGCGGTCCCGGGGTAGGCCGCCATCCCGGTGCGCGACTGGACCGCCGCGAGCTGGTCGGCCTGGAGCTCCTGGGTGCCGACGACGTCGACGCCGTGCGCGAGGATCAAGCTGGCGGCCGCGGGGCTGCGGACCGACGCCGGCGGGTAGCGCCGCCGGTCCCCGCCGGGGGCGGTGTGCTGGCTGCCGAGCACGTTGAACGAGCCGATCGCGACGTCGAACGGTCCGGCCTCGGCGGCCCGGGCGGCGATCCGCTCGACCCGCTCCTGCTCGATCACCTCGGGCGGCTTGGGCTTGAGCGTGGTGGCCTTGAGCACCTTCTGGGCCGGCACGAGACGCTTGCGCTTCACCGGCTCGGGCTCGTCCGCGACGGCGGGCGTCGCCCCGGAGCCGGCCTCGGAACCGGCCTCGGTCGTCGCGCTGGGCGTGCCCGAGCTCGAGCTGCCCCCCGCGACGCGGTCGCTCAGGCCGGCGAGATCCGCCGTGCTCGACCCCTCGCCACTGGCCGAGATCCGGATCGTCGCGAGCAGCGCGATCGCGAGCCCGGCCACCAGGACGACAGCGGTCAAGCGAGAGGTGCGACGGCCCTTCCGCGAAGAACGGTGGGTGGGTCCAGTCACCGAGCGACCCTAACATCGGGGCGGTCTACGCTGGCATCCATGTACTTCACGGTCTCGACGATCAAGGACTCTCTCGAGAACGTCCGGTTCTTCGTCGACGCCAACCTCGGGTCCGGCGTCGACCACATGTTCGTCTTCCTCGACGCCCCGAAGGACGACGGCCAGCTCGAGGTCGCCGCCGCACTCCACGAGCACCCGCAGGTCACCTGCATCCCCACCACCCGACGGGACTGGTGGGCCGGGGACCGACCGGCGAGCCTCAACGTGCGCCAGCGGACCAACGCCAACTGGGTCCGCTCGGTGCTGGCACCCTTCGCCTGGGCGGAGTGGCTCTTCCACGTGGACGGCGACGAGGTCGCCGCGCTGGACCGCGAGGCGCTCGCCGCGGTCCCGGCCGAGGTGGACGCGGTCTGGCTGCCTCCGTGGGAGGCCGTCAGCGAATGGGACCCGGTCGGGCGACCCACCCGGTTCAAGCGACTGCTCGACGACGCGGAGCTGAACCTCCTCCTGGTCCTGGGAGTCCTCCCCGAGGCGACGAACCAGGCCTACTTCCACGGCCACGTGCTGGGCAAGTCGGGCGTGCGGCCCGGCTCCGGTCTCGGGCTGACGCTGCACGAGGGCGTCTCGGCGGACGGGGAGCGCCAGCCCCGGCACGAGGACCCCCGCCTGCGGGTCCTCCACTACGACGCGCCGTCCGGGCAGGAGTTCGTCCGCAAGTGGACCGCCCTCGCGTCGGCCGGCCCCGCGCGCTACCGGCCGTCGCGGGCGCCGTCCGCCCGGGCGCTGCGCACCCTGCTGTCCGGCGACCTCGCGCCGGAGACCCGGGAGAAGTACCTGCGCCGGATCTACGAGCTCACGACCCGTGACGACGTCGAGGTGCTCGACGACCTGCGACTCCTCGTCGCCACGGACCCGGAACGGGCCGGGTCGCAGCCGCGGCCCTTCCCGGACGGGGCCGCCGCAGCCCTGGCACAGCGGGTCGCCGAGCTCGCCGAGGGCCCCAAGTCGGGCTACTACGTCGGCGACGCGGCGCCCGCCCAGGCGGGCCGCAACGAGCGGCTCAAGCGGTTGGTGCGCCGCCCCTGAGGAGCCGACGGGCCCGCGCCCGCCAACCGCTCGGCGTCGCGCTCCGGGCCTGGGTCCTCAGCTCGCGGACGTCGCCGAGCATGGTGGCCACCAGGTCGACGGTCACCGCGGCGACCTCGGCGTCGGTCACCGAGGTCGTGCTGCGGCGCGGCTCGAGGTCCTCCGGCACCAGCAGGTGCGCGAGCTCGCCCACCACGTCGAACGGGGCGGACTCGAGGAGCGCGAGCGTCTCCTGACCCCGCCGCCGGCACTCGTCCACCTGGTCGGGCTCCGGCCAGAACCGCTCGCCGCCGCGCGGCACCAGCCGTTCGTCGGCCAGGTAGGTGCGGAGGTAGACGCCTTTGTCGAAGGCGTTGTCGAAGCCGGTCAGCCGCTCGTTCACGCGCCGCAGCGCCTCGGCCTCGGCGACGCCCATCGAGGAGTTGGGGAAGGACCCGGACAGGTCGATGCCGTCGGTCGCGAAGCCCACGACGCCCGCGAAGCGCCGCCACACGTCCTCGCGCGGGGCAGCGGGATCCAGCACCAGGACGTGGACCCGCTCGGGCGGCACCGCCTCCGTCCACCGCTCCAGGACCAGCCGCAGATCCAGGGTGCGCCAGTTCCAGATGTCGGTGGGCCGCGCGGAGACGCGACGGGCGTAGTCCGGCATCGGGGTGGTCGAGCCGTTCTTGAGGCTCTCCTGCCAGCTGGCCGTGAACAGCCCGAGTGGCTCACGGGCGGTCACCACCAGGTGCACCTCGGCGGGAGCGAGCGCGGCTGCCATCCGCACCGCCTGGGCGGCGTCGGCCGCCGCGAAGAACTCGTGGCTGATCAGCCCGATCCCGGAGGCGGCCGCGAGCTCCGTACGGATCCGCTCCCAGGCTCCTCGCTGGTGCTCGGGCGCGCGCTCGTGGCTCGCCTGCTCCCGCACGGTGCGCGATGCCCACAGGTGGTCGCGCCGCTCCGCCCCCGGGACGACGACGCCGCGCTCGCGGAGCCGGTCCCGGTTGGCCCAGATGATCGTCTGCAGGTAGGACGTGGCGGTCTTCGGCAAGCCGATGTGGACGAAGACGCGATCGACCACTACAACGACTCCTGGAACCGCTCGATCGCCTCCTGGACGGCGACCTCGTCGCGGCCCGCCATCGGTACCAGCAGCTCCTGGACGACGTCCGCGAGCTCGGCCAGGCGCAGGTTGTGCCGGCGCATCTCGGCCAGGTCGGCCTCCAGATCGCAGATCCGCTGCTCGAGCCTGCGCACCTCCGACCTCGTCGAGGTCCTGCTGCCCAGCTGCATGTTCACCACACTCCCACAAGTCGGACGAACGGCCGATCGCCGCGTTTGAGCATCTTCGTGGTCACCTGCGTCGCTCCGGCGCCGCGGAGCAGCGTAGTGATCTCCTCGGGATCCGGACGCCCGAGGACCCACTCGGGCCGGTCGGCCTCGTCGAGCACGTAGAACTCGGCGAAGAGCCGACCCCCACCGCGCAGCGCCATCGAGCAGAGCCGCGCCAGGGCCTGCGGCGCCTCCGAGGAGGTGGCGTCCAGGACGTGTCGGGCCACGATCACCCGAGGTCGCGGCGCGTGGGCGAGCCGGGCGCCCTCGGCGAGCACGGAGCGCCACTCCACCAGGTTCAGCGGCCGGGTCGTCAGGTCGAGGGACTCCTCGTCCGCACGGCGCTGGGCCACCTCCAACGCCCGGCGGGCGTAGTCGTAGGACGTCACCGACAGTCCCTGGCGCGCCATCCAGACGCTGTCCACTCCCCGTCCGGCGCCGATGTCGAGCACCTCGGCGCCGAGTCGCTCCGCGGCCCGAGACGCCCGGCGGGCGAGTGCGGACGGCTTCGTGGGCAGCGGCCGGCGAGCTGTCTGGAACGCCTGCCGGTCCCAGTAGCGGATGCCGGGCTGGGTGCCGCGGAACCAGTCGTTGAAGGCACGGACCGTGCGGTCGGGGGTCGTGAACCGGAACGCCGGGTCGGGCGTGCGCCAACCCGGCCCGTACGTCGCCTCGAGCAGCTTGTCCGGACGAGCCGGCACGGGCACCGGCCGACCGTCGAGCTTCGCCTCACCGAGCGGCGTGATCCACTCCCGCTCGAACGGGGTGCCGATCTCACCCATCAGGTGAAGTCGGCCCTGGTCGAGGAACCCGCCGAACACGTCGAGCCCCCGGGTGACGTCGGCCTCGGTCACGAGGATCTTGAAGGCCGCACCGCTGTAGCGCGAGATCCGCCAGCCCTCGTGGGCCAGGTGCCGCTGGACGAGGAAGGACTCGCGGACCACGTCGACCGGGTCGGTGAACCTGCTGACGTAGCCGAGGTCCGCGTCCGAGTCGTGGCCGAGCACGGCACCCTCGCGGACCGCTCCGAGCAGCGTCCCGTAGGCCACGAAAGGTTCGACGCCCGCGGAGCGCAGCGCCTCGAGGACCGCGTCGATGGCGTCGAGCAGCGAGGCGATGTCGCGATCGGAGCGACCGGCGAAGGTGGGGACCAGCCGGCCGGACTTGTCGATCCCGACGTCGATGCCGTCGCGGTTCTGCACCCGGATCGGGCCGTCCCCCTCCCCCAGGGAGACCTCGCCCGAGAAGTAGCTGCGACCGGAGGCCGAGTCGCTGACCGTGATCTCGGCACGCCCGTTCAGGTGCCGGCGCAGGGGCCGGGGCCACGGCGCGCGGCGCAGCGGCCACGGGCCCCGCGCAGGGACGACCACCGGCTCGGTGTCGCGGCGGCTCCAGAAGGTCCACACGCGACGTCCGTCGACGAGCACGTCGACGGGCCGGTCCCCGACCACGACGATCGACACCCCGACGTCGTCGACACCCCGGACCCGGAGGAAGCCCGCCACCGGTCAGTCCAGCACGTCGAGGTTGGCGTACGGGTCGACGCCGGTTAGCGAGTAGGGCGTGCCGTCCTCGTAGACGGCGTTCGGACCACTGCCGAACACCAGCTCGCCCTCTTGTGCGGCTGCGCGCTGCGCCGCCGTCGAGCTGCGCGCCGAGCGGCTGCGGTCCGAGGGGAAGTTGTTGTACCAGTAGTTGAGGTGGTTCTGGTAGCGCAGCGTCAGCTGCTTGCGGCGGTAGACGCCGATGTTCTCGTCGCTGACCTTGCCCAGCCCGGACCAGTTCGCCGAGCCGTTCAGCACCACGTGGTCGGAGCGGTCGTTGCCCACGTGACCGACCACGGTCATCGCCTTGAGGTGGAAGTAGTTGTCGAAGCGGCCGTCCCCGTCGAAGTCCTGCACGAGGTGCTTCATCGGGACCGGGCCCCGGCCGTCGGAGCTGCGCAGGTAGCGACCGACGTCGATGCCGAGCACGGTGTAGCCGATCCGAATGTCGCAGCCGGCGTTCCACAAGCCGCGCACCTTGCGAGCCAGGGCCATCCCCCGCGGGTTGCGGATCACGTCCGGCGCGATCCGGATGACGGTGCGGTGGGACGCGGTGTTCTTCGCGCCGCGGCACTTGACCTGCTTGAGCAGCTTCATCACCGGGTCCTGGCGCTCGCGACCGCCCAGCGGGAACATGTAGAGGGTGAAGCCCTTGAACGTCTCCTTGGCCAGGGGCGACTTCCGCTTCTTGTCCTTGGCCGCCTGCCCGAAGACCTTGTTGTAGAACTTCCAGACACCCTTGTGGTTGACGTGGGTGACCGTGTCGTTCCACTGGTTGTTGGTCGAGGCGAGCGTGAAGTTCGCCGAGCCCTGCATGACCACCTTCTTGGCCTTCTTGCCGACCTCGGAGAACATGAAGAACTTGGCGTGGGCGGCTCCGCCGGGGCCGCGGCAGGAGTTCTGACAGGTCTTCGCCCAGCTGTTGGGCCGCTTCGGCTTCGCTTTGTTGCCCTGGTGCAGCCCAGAACGCAGCCGGCGGAACGGCGGGTTGCCGACCTCGTCGCGGTTGTTGCTGGCATCCATGATGAGACGGACGGTGACCCCGCGCCGCTGAGCGCGCAGCAGCACGTCGGTGCCCTGGCTGGTGAGGAAGTTCCAGGTGAAGAACTTGATCGTGCTGCCCTTGGGCGCGGAGTCGACCGAGCGGATGATCCGTCGGTAGATGCCGCGACGGGCGTCGCGGTCGCCGGTCGGGTTGTTGAAGTTCGCTCCGGCCTTGGGCCGGAAGTTGTCGGGCGTCCCAGCGGTCGCCGTCGACCCGCCGGTCGGGACCAGCAGGGCGCCGATCACGACGAACATCACGATGCTTCTCATCACGCGGTGGTTCCCCTCAATGGATCGTCCTGGTCGACGCCGCGGCGAGCGCGGTCCGACAGCCCCCTCGCTGCCGGGTCGCCAGCGGTCAGGCTCGGCAGCTTCGGACGGCCAGGCGATAGTCGCGATCCTCGTCGAGCGTCGTCGCCGACTCGTGGATCGTCCCCCCGATGACCGCGTAGTAGGTATCGGCGTGGCGCACCAGCCGCTGACCCGACGAGCAGCCCAGCGCCTCGCGCTCGACGAACTCCCCGGACTCGTCGACGCAACCGGCGTAGCCGCGCGCCAGCTGCTCGCCCTCCCGCCAGACAGCGGCACAGGCCGCTGCGTCCGCCGGCACCGAGGCGGTCGACCCCTCGGTCGGGCTGGGCGTCTGCGTGGACTGAGCCTCGCTCGACCCGGCGTCCGGCTCGGCGGCGGTCTCCGCCGGGTCCGAGCCGCAGGCACTCAGGAGCAGCGCCACCAGCGGCAGCGCCACCAGTCGCCACGGGTGGCGAAGGGGCGCGGAGCTGGTAGAGGACACGGTACCGAGTATAGGTCGGGTCCGGCCCCGTCCGGGCATTGCGGCGTCCTGTTCCGAGCATGTCTGTCTGATGCGGTCGGACCGGTTTTGGTTGCAACCGCACCGCCGACTGCCGCTACTCGGGTGCACTCCTCAGCAGACGGGCCGTCTCGGCGACCAGGCTCGCCAGATCGGACGGCGGTCGAGCGCCCGGGGTCCCGGCCTGCACCGCCGCGTGGGCGTGGACCACCTCGGCGCTCTCGCGGACCTGCCCGGCCGACGGCGGCGCCACGTCGTCGGGGAAGCCGTCCAGGTCGGCGGCCACGGGCAGGTCGGACAGCGCACCGACGAGCCGGACCCGGCGCGACTCGATCTCAGTGCGGATCACCTCGTTGAGCGAGACCGCCAGCTCGGCGGTCGCGCGGTCGAGCCGAGGCCGCTCCTGACCACCGCTCAGCGGCGCGAGCAGGTCCCGAGCGACCGGGCGCACCAGCTGGTGGTACGGGTGGCGGCCGAGATCCGTCAGCTGGGCGTTCAGCCGGCGCAGGTAGTCGCAGGCGGCGTACCCGAGCGACTGGTTGTCCTTGGCGTCCTCGAGCTCCGGCTCGGTCGCCGGCATCCGACATGCCTCGGTGAACCGTTGCCACAGCTGGTCCGGGGACGAGCCCGACGGGGGCACGGTGACGACCGCCAGGTCGTCCACGCCCGGCCGGTCCCAGCGCTCCAGGATCGTCGCCACATCCTGGGCCCGCCGGAAGGTGCGCAGGGCGCGGCTGCGCCGGGCCGACCCCTCGCGGATGATCGCGGTGTAGCTCGCGAACGAGGAACGCCCCCGGTTGCGGGTGAACGACTGCCACTGCGCCGGGATCGCGCCGAACTGGTCGCGCACCGACAGCACCACGGCCAGCTCCACGTCGGCGAAGCTCTCGACCAGCTCGGCGATGCCGTCGGGCCGGAGGAAGCTGAAGAACTCGCTCGACACCACGACGGTCTCGCAGGACGAGTCGCGAGCCAGGTCGACGACCTCGTTCCACCGGGTCCGGTCGCGGTCCGGGCCGAGCAGGGCCTCGGCGGCGCGGTGCGGGAGCGCGCGGTATCGACCCTTCGGACGACCACCACCGCCGACGGCTTCGACGCCCGCCTCCCGGAGGTCCCCCGCCTGGGAGTTCAGGACCGACTGCACGAAACTCGTGCCGGACTTCATGGTGCCCACGTGGAACACCACTCGCTTGGCTGCCAAAGCACTCACTCTCTGCGATCTCTCGAGCGAGCCACAGTGTGCCACGCCGTCGACGAGGCGCCCGGCCGGTAGCGTGTCGACACGTGAGCACCACCCCTGTTCGCGTCTACGCCGCCCGTCTCGTCGGGCTGCCGATCTTCGACCCCCAGGGCGATCAGGTCGGCAAGGTGCGCGACCTCGTCGTGGCCGTCCGCTCGGAGGTGCACCAGCCGCGGGTGCTCGGCGTCGTCGCGGAGGTGTTCGGCCGGCGACGGATCTTCGTGCCGATGACCCGGGTCACGAACATCGACAGCGGGCAGGTCTACACGACCGGGCTGCTGAACATGCGCCGCTTCGAGCAGCGTCCGACCGAGACCCTGGTGATCGGCCAGATGCTCGACCGCACCGTGACGATCCCGACCTCGAGCGTCGTCGGCACCGTCTACGACGTCGCCATGGAGCAGGCCCGCAACCGGGACTGGGTGCTGAGCCGGGTCGCGATCCAGGAGCCCGCCAAGGGGCTACGCCGGCGCGGCCAGACCCACGTCGTGGAGTGGCGCGACGTCGACGGGCTCACCCGTCGCGAGGAGACGCAGGGGGCGACGCACCTGATCGCGGCGCTCAACGAGATGCGCCCCGCCGACGCGGCCGGCATGATCCACGACCTCCCGGTGGAGCGGCGCGCGGCCGTGGTCGCGGCGCTGGACGACGAGCGGCTCGCCGACGTGCTCGAGGAGCTCCCCGAGGAGGATCAGGTCGAGATCCTCGAGCACCTCGACTCCGAGCGTGCCGCCGACGTGCTCGAGGAGATGTCGCCGGACGACGCGGCCGACCTGATCGCCGACCTGCCGCCGGAGACGGCGGCGACGCTGCTCGAGCTCATGGAGCCCGAGGAGGCCGAGGACGTCCGGCGGCTGATGTCCTACGCCGAGGAGACCGCCGGCGGCATGATGACCCCCGAGCCGGTGATCCTCGGCCCGGACGCCACCATCGCGGACGCCCTCGCGCACGTGCGCAGGCCCGAGCTCACCCCGTCCCTCGCCGCGCTGGTCTACATCTGCCGTCAGCCGCTCGAGCCCCCCACCGGCAGGTTCCTCGGGGTCGCGCACATCCAGCGCCTCCTCCGCGAGCCACCGTCGACCCTGGTCGCCGGGGCCCTCGACGACTCGATGGAGTCGTTGCGACCCGAGGCGACCATCGACGAGGTGGCCGCCCATCTCGCGACCTACAACCTCGTGGCCGCACCCGTCGTCGACGACACCGGGCACCTGCTCGGCGCGGTGACCGTCGACGACCTGCTCGACCACATGCTCCCCGAGGGGTGGCGCGACCGGGCGATCGAGCGGTCGGCCGACAGGACGGTGACGCGATGAGCGACCGCATCCCCCGCCTGGACACCCCGAAGGACCTGCGCCGTCAGCCGCTGGTCCGCCGCCCGACGTACAACTCCGACACCGTCGGGATCTTCGCCGAGCAGTTCGCGCGCTTCATGGGGACCGCGAGGTTCCTCATGTACATGACCCTGTTCGTGGCGTTCTGGGTCGTCTGGAACTTCGCGGCGCCGCCGAACCTGCGCTTCGACAACTACCCGTTCATCTTCCTGACCCTGATGCTGAGCCTGCAGGCGTCGTACGCCGCCCCGCTGATCCTGCTCGCCCAGAACCGGCAGGAGGCGCGCGACCGCGTGATCGCCGAGCAGGACCGGCAGGCCGATGCCCGCGCGCACGCCGACATGGAGTTCCTCGCCCGCGAGGTGGCCTCCCTGCGGATGTCGGTCGGCGAGGTGGCGACCCGTGACTACCTCCGCTCCGAGCTGCGCAGCCTGCTGGCCGACCTGGAGGAGCGCGCCGAGGAGCGTGCCGAGGGACGTGGCCAGTCTCACCCGGGCGACGGCGAGAGCGAGCGCACCCCCACGTAGACTCGGGGATCATGAGCAGTCCCCTTCTCGAGCAGGTCAACGCCGCTCTCGCGACCGTCAACGACCCCGAGATCAAGCGGCCCATCACCGACCTCGGCATGGTCGACACCATCGAGATCGACGACGCCGGTCTGGTGCGCCTGACGGTGCTGCTGACCGTGGCCGGCTGTCCGCTCAAGGACACCATCACCCGAGACGTGACGAACGCCGTCAGTGCCGTCGACGGCGTCAGCGACGTCGACCTGACCCTCGGGGTGATGAGCGCCGAGCAGCGGGCCGGACTCAAGGAGATCCTCAGCGACGGGCGGGCCCAGCGCGAGATCCCGTTCGCGCAGCCGGGGTCGCTGACCAAGGTGTTCGCGATCGCCAGCGGCAAGGGCGGTGTCGGCAAGTCCTCGGTGACCGTCAACCTGGCGATCGCCATGGCCAAGCAGGGACTCAAGGTCGGCATCGTCGACGCCGACATCTACGGCCACTCCGTCCCGGCGATGCTCGGCGTCGCCGACCACCGACCCACCCAGGTCGACGACCTGATCATGCCGGTGCCGACCCCGTCCGGCGTCTCGGTGATCTCGATCGGGATGCTCAAGCCGCGCCGCGACCAGGTCGTCGCCTGGCGCGGCCCGATGCTCGACCGGGCGCTGGTGCAGATGCTCGCGGACGTCTACTGGGGTGACCTCGACGTGCTGCTCCTGGACCTGCCGCCCGGCACCGGCGACGTCGCCATCTCGCTCGGCCAGCACCTCCCGGGCGCCGAGGTGGTCGTGGTGACCACGCCCCAAGAGGCGGCCGCCGAGGTGGCCGAGCGCGCCGGCACCATGGCGTCGATGATGCACCAGCGCGTCGTGGGCGTCGTCGAGAACATGAGCTTCCTCCCCTGCCCGCACTGCGACGCCGAGTCCGACCACCGACTGGAGATCTTCGGCTCCGGCGGCGGCGAGCGGGTCGCCCAGACGCTGTCGGCCCGCTTCGGCTACGACGTGCCGATCCTGGGACAGATCCCGATCGACCCCTCGTTGCGCGAGGGCGGCGACGTCGGCAAGCCGATCGTCGAGTCCGACCCGACCGCCCCCGGAGCCCAGGTGCTCGCGGCGATGGCCGACCGGCTCGCGGGCCGTGGCCGCGGCCTGGCCGGGATGCAGCTCGGATTGACGCCGACCAGTAAGTTCTAGCCATGTTCGGGGTCGGGCTGCCGGAGTTCGCAGTCATCGCGCTGGTCGCGATCTTGGTCTTCGGCCCTGACAAGCTCCCGGAGCTGGCCCGCCAGGCCGGTCAGCTGGCGCGACAGGTCCGGCGGATGGCCAACAACGCTCGCGACGAGCTGCGCACCGAGCTCGGCCCGGAGTACTCCGACCTCGAGCTGCGCGACCTCGACCCCAGGACCATCGTGCGCCGCCACATCCAGGAGGCGCTCGAGGAGGACGAGGACGAGCCTCGGCGCCCCGCCCGGCGCGGCCAGCGCCCACTCGCGGCGGGCGAGACCCCGCCGTACGACCCCGACGCGACGTAGGCCGGTCGCGCGCGCTCAGTCGCGAGACTGCACGGCCGCCAGCGCGCCGAAGCCGACCAGGACGGTACGGTCCTGGCCGACCGCCGCCTCCACGAAGTCGGCCCCCACCCGGCGCAGCACGCCGTCGTGCGCCGACCCGTCACGCAGGTGCAGGACGCACCGCTCGCCGGCGTCGGCGAGACGGCGCAGTGGTGATCCGAGGCCGAGCCGTGCCGCCGGGGACCACGCGACCTCCGGAACCGAGCGCGCCGACGCGCCGTGCACGGAGCCCACGGCGGGCAGGCAGACGATCCAGTCCTGAGCCGGCCCCTGGACCACGCACCAGCCGTCGGCCACCCGCTCCAGGCAGCCGGCGACGGCCCCAACGCCCGTGACGTCGAGCCGCACGTCGTCGCCCAGCGAGGCCATCAGTCGGCTCGCGAGGGTCACCTCGCGGTAGGCCGCGCGGCTGCGGTCGACGAGGTCGACGTCGCGCTCCGCGTCGTAGAGGGCCTCCGCCTGCTGCTCGAGGTCGTCGAGCACCGCGAACAGCTCCTCCTCCCACGCCATGTCGAGACGGTGCCCGCCGGGGACGGTGGAGAAACCATTGACAGTGTCCGCAAAGAAGCGCATCGTGACGCAAACGGACGCAAACGCATAGATTGGCTCTCGGGATGCCCGCTCCGCTCCACCGCTGCCTCGCGGTCTGGCTGGTGGCCACGGCCCTCGCCGTCGCCCTGGTCGGCGCGCTGCTCCCGATCGCCCTCGCGCCGGCCGCCCGCTTCGACGACGCCCTCGTCCGGCTCTGCGCGGCGGTCGCGACCCTGACGACCACCTGGCTCTGGGGCGTCACCACCGCCGTCGCTCTCGAGGCGCGGCGCGGACGCTCCCGGGTCCCGGTCCCCGCACCGCTGCGCCGCCTGGTGCTCGCCGGCTGCGGAGTGGCCCTGGTCGCGGGGATGGCGACTCCCGCCATGGCCGAGCCGCTGCAGCGGCAGCCGCAGCACGCCTCCGCCGTGGTCGAGGGGACGCTCGCGTCGCTCCCCCTGCC
>JBAWHI010000492.1:0-7394 GCA_049593675.1 Nocardioides sp. | reverse complement strand
TCCCGACCCCGCGCGGTCGCGACCGCCGCAGCACCGCGGCCCCGACCCGAGCCCGCCCCGGCAGCAGTTCGGCTATCCGCTGGTCGCCGAGCCGACCGGGCCGCCGGCTCGCTGGCGGATCAGCTTCGACTCCGGCGAGTCCTTCGTCGTGGAGGGGCTGACGCTGATCGGGCGCCGCCCCGAACCGAGGGCGGGGGAGACCGTGCAGCACGCGGTGGCGCTGGGCTCGCAGGACATGTCGCTGTCCAAGACCCACGCCCAGCTGCAGGTCGTCGCGGGCGGGGTCCTGGTCGTCATGGATCGGGGGTCGACCAACGGCTCCGTGCTGCTGCGCCAGGGCGTCTCGCGCGACCTGGCGGCCGGCCGGCCGACGACCCTGCTGGACGGGGACCATGTCCGGTTCGGGGACCGGATGATGTCCGTGGTCCGCGACCCGCAGGCCGGGTAACGAACCGGTAACGAACCGCGAGGCGCCTTCCCTTCGGGCCACCCGAGCGTGTCAACTCGGGCTCTCCTGACCAGTGACTCGGCGCTGGGATCCGGTCGTCGTCTCCTGCCAGGAATCGTCGGGCTCCACCTCGCCCGCAACAACCCCTCAGGAGGCATCTCTTGCGTAGGACCCGAGTCGCCGCAACGGCGACCGCATCACTGTTGGCGGCGGCCGTCGCGCTGTCGCTGACCACCACCCAGGCCGGCGCCCAGTCGGCTCCCGACACCGGCGCCGAGCCGGCCGCGTCCCCGACCGGCACCGGAGACGCACTCTCCACGCCGTGGCGCGAGAAGTACGACGCGATCCGCGACGCGGCCGTCCAGCAACGACTGCGCACCGGCGGCAAGGGCCAGGCCGAGCGTCTCGCCAAGGGCGTCTACGGCAAGGTCGCCCAGAGCGGCACCGACCGCGTGTTCGTGGTGCTGGCGGAGTTCGGCGACGAGCGGCACCCGGCCTTCTGCGACAGCACCGACGAGGACGCGTGCGCCTACCCGTCGGACGGCTCACCCGAGACCTACGACGGCCCGATGCACAACTCGATCCCGAAGCCGGACCGCTCCGAGGACAACTCCACGCTGTGGGAGAAGAACTACAACCGCGGCCACTTCGAGAACATGTACTTCTCGCGGATGAAGAAGTTCTACGAGCAGCAGTCGGGCAACGCCTACTCCTTCGACGGAGACGTCACGGCGTGGGTGAAGGTGCCGTTCAACGAGGCGCGCTACGGCCGCGACTTCTGCGGTGACATCGCCTGCAACAACACCTGGTTCCTGATCCGCGACTCGCTCGCGATCTGGGTCGAGGGCCGCAAGGACGCGGGTTGGTCGGATCAGCGGATCCAGGACTACCTCAAGACCTTCGACCGCCAGGACCGCTACGACTTCGACGGCGACGGCGACTTCAACGAGCCGGACGGCTACATCGACCACTTCCAGATCGTGCACGCCGGCGGGGACCAGGCCGACGGCGACCCCACCTACGGCGGGGACGCGATCTGGAGCCACCGCTGGAACGCGCAGGTCCAGCCGTTCGGCACCGGCCCCGAGGGCGGAGCGCCGATCGGCGGCGTGAACGTCGGCGAGGGCGGCACGAGCGGTGGCCTCGAGATCCCCGACAACCCGACCGGCATCTGGGTCAACGACTACACGATCCAGCCCGAGAACGGCGGCCTCAGCGTCTTCGCGCACGAGTACGGCCACGACCTGGGTCTGCCGGACCACTACGACACCTCCGGCAACACCGGCGGCGCCGAGAACAGCACCGGCTTCTGGACGCTGATGAGCCAGTCGCGGGGCACCTCCCCCCAGGACGAGGGGATCGGCGACCGGCCGATGCCGTTCAGCGCGTGGGACAAGTTCCAGCTCGGCTGGCTCGACTACGACGTCGCTCGCCCGGACCGGGGCGGCAAGTTCAAGCTCCGCCCGGGTCAGTCGACCAGCGGCAGCCAGGCCAACGGCCTGATCGTGCAGCTGCCGGACAAGAACGTCCCGCTCGACCTGGGCGCGCCGTGCGCCGCCTGCGGTGAGCGCTACTTCTACAGCGACTCCGGCGACGACCTCGACAACACCGCGGAGCGAGCCGTCGACGGTGGCGGGGAGCTGACGGCCAAGGTCCGCTACGAGATCGAGGACGGGTGGGACTACGCCTTCCTCGAGGCCTCGAGCGACGGCGGCGGCACGTGGGCCCCGGTCGAGACCAGCGAGAGCTACGACGGCGAGGACCAGAGCGGCTTCAACGACTCCGGGTTCGGCATCTCCGGCAACACCGGCGGCGACTGGGTCGACCTCACGGCCACGCTCCCGGGTGACACCGACGCGGTGCGCTGGCGCTACCGGACCGACAGCGCGTTCGCGCTGCCCGGCTTCCAGGCCGACAACGTGACCCTCGCGGGGGAGACCATCGGGACCGCCGAGGCCGACGAGACCGGCTGGGACCTCGACGGGTTCCGGACCACGACCGGCTCCGAGGACCAGGAGTTCCTCAACGCCTACTTCGTGGACAACCGGCAGTACGTCGGCCGCGACAAGCTGCTCAAGCACCTGTACAACTTCGGCTACCTGCCGGAGCGGTCGAACTGGGTCGAGTTCTTCCAGTACGAGCCGGGTGCCCTGATCAGCTACTGGGACACCTCCTACACCGACAACAACGTCGGCGACCACCCGGGCGGCGGGGAGATCCTGCCGGTCGACGCGCACTCGCGGCTCTGGCACGCACCGGACGGGTCGCTGCTGCGGCCGCGGGTGCAGACCTACGACGCGGCGTTCTCCCCGAAGCGCACGTCGAACGAGGTCGTCCACGTGGGCGGCAAGAAGGTCAAGATGCGCAGCCAGTCCGCGGTCGCGACCTTCGACGACACGAAGAGCTGGTGGTACCCGGGTGACGAGCACGGCTCGGGCGCCCACACGGGCCGCTACCAGCCCGGCTGGAACAGTGTCGACGTCCCGCAGACCGGCACCACCATCAAGGTGCTCAAGGTGAGCAGGAAGGGCGTGATGACCGTCAAGGTCTCGCGCGCCGGCTAAGGCAGCACCCACGGCGGCACCCGCCGAGGTCGGGCCCCGTCACCCTCGTGGTGGCGGGGCCCGACGTGTGTGGGTCGCCCGCGCTCGGGTCGGTCTCTGGCAAGGTGGGCGAGGTCATGTCTCACGTCTGGTACGTCTCCTACGGCTCGAACATGGCCGCCGACCGGCTGGCCTGCTACCTCGAGGGCGGGTGTCCGCCCGGCGGCTCGCGGAGCAACCCGGGCGCCCGCGACCGCACCCCGCCGGTGCGGTCGGTGCCCGTGGACCTTCCGGGCACGACCTACTTCGCGGGTGACTCCGCCCAGTGGGGCGGTGGCGTCGCGTTCTACGACCACGAGAAGCCCGGCTTCACCGCCGCGCGCGGCTATCTCGTGACCGCCGGCCAGTTCGCCGACATCGCTGCTCAGGAGATGTACCGGTTGCCGCAGCAGGGCGACCCGATCGAGCAGCTGGTGCTGACGCCGCTCGAGGGGGGCCGGCACACCGCGGGGCCGGGCCACTACGAGACCCTGGTCGAGGTCGGCCACCACGAGGGGCACCCGCTGCTCACCTTCACCGCTCCGCACGGTGCGGACCACGTCGAGCACGCGCACCCGTCGCCGGCGTACCTCGACACGTTGGCGCGGGGGCTGCGCGAGTCGCGGGGGTGGACGGAGACCCGGGTGCGCCGCTACCTCGACTCGGTCCTTCCCGCGGCGCGTGCCGATGCGTAGCGTGCTCCCATGAGCTTCGAGCACGAGGGCAGCATCGCCACCAGCGCATCTCCCGCCGACGTGTGGCGGCTGTGGAGCGACGTCGGCAGCTGGCACTGCTGGGACCCCGCCGTGCAGCGGGTCGCGCTCGAGGGGCACTTCTCCGAGGGCGCGGGCGGCACGATGACACTCACCGGCGGCATCGAGGCCGCCTTCACGCTGGAGATCGTCGAGCCCGGCTCACGCTTCCTGGATCGGCTGACCATGGGCGACCTGGTGATCCGCATCGACCACGAGGTCCAGGCCACCGAGTCCGGCTCCGAGATCACGGTCCGCACGACGATCGGCGGTCCCGGCGCGGAGGGAGTCGGGCCGATGGTCACCGCGGACACGCCGAAGGCGCTCGCGGCCCTCGTCGAGATGGCCGAGCGGGACTTCTGACCGACGCGCCGGGACAGCAGGCGTCGCAGGACCGGAACCGCGGCCCCGGCGGCCGCGGAGGTCGCTACGAGCGTGCTCGCGAGAGGTGCAGAGCGCTCGGGTCGTACCCGGCCCGCCAGGCCAGGGCGACGGCGGAGAGCTGGGAGGAGACCTCCAGCTTGGACATCACCGACCGGGCCTGGGTGCGCACGGTGCCCATCGAGACCTGCCGGACCCGTGCCACCTCGGACACCACCCGGCCCTCCATGAGGTGGGCGAGCAGATCCCGCTCCTGCGGGCTCAGCGACGCGATCCGGTCCTCGACGAAGCCGAGACTCTGCTGTCTCTGGTGGTAGCGCTGCACCAGCTCGTCGCGCCCGGGCGCGACCCGAGGACGGGCCTCCATCGCGCCGTCGAAGACGTCCAACAGCTCTTCGAGGGACCGGCTCTCGGTCACCACGGCGGCCACCCCCAGGGACAGGGCCTCGCCCACGAGCTGCGGCTCCTCGCGCTCGACGAGCGCGATGACCCGGTGGCCCGTGTGCACGAGCGAGGCGATGACCCGTCTGCCGTTGCCGCCTCCCAGCTCGGTGCTCACGAGGACGAGATCCGGTCGGGAGGCCTCGATGCGCTGCACGATCGGCCTCGCTGCCAACGCTGCGCTCAGCACGCCCCGAACGCGATAACCGTGCCGTTCGAGCGCATGCGTCAGCGCCTCCGCGAAGAGCGCGTGGCGGTCGACCACCGCCAGGCGTCGCCTGAGTTCTCCCATAGAGGCCCCCCGGCTGCTTGGGAGATGCATCCTCGCCCCCCACAGGTCCGAGCGATGCACCGAGCACTTTCGTGCCCCTCGAATCTAGCCGGTCCGGCCCGCGCCGCATATAGGCAGCGAGCTCTCGGACACGGCCGGAGGGTGGCAGTGGGCTCGACCTCCGGCCAGCCAACGCCCCACCAACGTGGTCCGGCCTAGGTTTCCCGGATGGAATCCTCCGCGAAGGGTGAGCTCGAGCCGGCGCTGCTCGAGGAGACGATCGGTGACAACCTCGCGCGCACCGTCGCGACGTACCCCGACCGCGAGGCGCTCGTCGAGGTCGCCTCCGGACGTCGCTGGACCTGGTCCGAGCTCGACCGTGACGTCGACGCGCTGGCCCGCGGCCTGGTCGCCGCGGGGCTCGAGAAGGGCGACCGGATCGGCATCTGGGCTCCCAACTGCGCCGAATGGACGCTCACGCAGTACGCCGCCGCCACGCTCGGCCTCGTCCTGGTCAACGTCAACCCGGCCTACCGCACCCACGAGCTGGCCTATGCGGTGAACCAGTCCGGGCTGCGGATGCTGGTCGCGGCCTCGAGCTTCAAGACCAGCGACTACCGCGCGATGGTCGAGGAGACGCGCTCCGAGTGCCCGGGGCTGGAGCGGGTGGTCTACCTCGACACCGACGACTGGGCCGACCTGGTCGAGTCCGGACGCGACCTGCCCGACGCGGCGGTGGCGGAGCGGCTCGCGGCGACGGAGCCGGACGACCCGATCAACATCCAGTACACGTCCGGCACGACCGGCCGCCCCAAGGGCGCCACGCTGAGCCACCGCAACATCCTCAACAACGGCTACCTGACCACCGAGCTGATCGGCTTCACCGAGCAGGACCGGCTCTGCATCCCGGTGCCGTTCTACCACTGCTTCGGCATGGTGATGGGCAACCTCGGCTGCACCAGCCACGGCGCGACGATGGTGATCCCGGCGCCGGGCTTCGACCCCGAGATCACGCTCCGCACGATCGCCGAGGAGCGCTGCACCGGGGTGTACGGCGTGCCCACGATGTTCATCGCGATGCAGAGTCACCCGAGCTTCGCCGAGCACGACCTGACCTCCCTGCGCACCGGGATCATGGCCGGCTCGATCTGCCCGGTGGAGGTGATGCGGCGCTGCGTCGACGACATGCACATGGCCGAGGTCTCGATCGCCTACGGCATGACCGAGACCTCGCCGGTGTCCTGCCAGACGCGGGCCGACGACGACCTCGAGCGGCGTACCGCCACGATCGGGCGGGTCCACCCGCACGTCGAGATCAAGGTGGTCGATCCGGTGACCGGCGAGACCGTCGAGCGTGGCCGGCCCGGAGAGCTGTGCACGCGCGGGTACTCGGTGATGCTCGGCTACTGGGAGGACCCCGGCAAGACCGCCGAGGCGATCGACGCGGACGGCTGGATGCACACCGGTGATCTGGCCGAGATGCGTGAGGACGGCTACTGCACCATCGTGGGCCGGATCAAGGACATGGTGATCCGGGGCGGCGAGAACATCTACCCGCGCGAGATCGAGGACTTCCTCTACGGCCATCCCGACATCGAGGACGTGCAGGTGATCGGTGTCCCCGACGAGCGGTACGGCGAGGAGCTCTGTGCCTGGATCCGGATGCGCGCCGGGGCCGATCCGCTGGACGGCGACGCCGTGCGTGCCTACGCCAGCGGCAAGCTGGCGCACTACAAGATCCCGCGCTACGTCATGGTCGTCGACGAGTTTCCGATGACCGTGACCGGGAAGGTGCGCAAGGTCGAGATGCGCGAGGAGTCTGCCCGCTCGCTGGGTCTGGAGTGAGCCGCCTCAGCGGCTGATCAGGACCGGGATCCGGGTGGTGGTGCCGGTCTGGCTGCGCCAGGTGACCCAGCCGTCGTCGTCGGGCTGGGGCACGGCGGTGCGTCCCACCGTCACCGTGAACGTGGCGCTGCGGCCCGGCGCGAGGCGGATCGACTCCGGCGAGACGAGCACGTCGTGGTGCTCGAAGCCGCGCGCCCGCGGGGTGAAGGTGACCGTCTGGGAGCCCACGTTGGTGACGGTCCGCTCCGCGCTGTCGCTCGTGCGGGAGAGCAGCACGGAGGGCGTGTTGAGGTCCTCGCCCAGGGAGGCGGTCAACCAGGCGCGGTAGTCGTCGGGGGCGATGTCGTAGGTCAGCGCGACGGGTGCGTTCGCGTCGGGGACGACGCGACCCGATCCCGCGTCGAGCACGGGCTCACCGGGGAGCTCGTGAGCCGTGGTGACGAGGGCGGAGCGGACCTCTGCCTCGGACCAGTCGGGGTGCCGGGAGCGCAGCAGGGCGGCGGCTCCGCTGGTGGTCGCCGCGGCGACCGAGGTACCGGCGGTGAGGTCCCAACCACCGGGCACCGCGCCCAGCACTCCGCTGCCCACCGCGACCAGGTCCGGCTTCAGCACCGGTCCGGCCGGGTCACCGCTGCTGGACCAGCCGGAGACGCGCCGCGCGGGCCGCTCGACCC
>JBAWHI010000491.1:0-4296 GCA_049593675.1 Nocardioides sp. | reverse complement strand
GGCTGGGCATGGCGCTGACCGGCGTCGCCGTGCTGCGGGCCCGGCGCTGGGCCGGGCGCGGGCGCTTCCTCCCGCTGGTCTGCGGGCTGTACCCGGCCGCCGCGGTGCTGCCGGCCTACCTGCTGGGCGGCGGCGTGCTCGGGCACCTCGCCGGGGCCGGGCTGGGGCTGCTGTGGGCGGTGCTCGGGTGGAGCCTGGCCCGGACGCGGCGCTCGTGGCTGCCCCCGGTCGCTCCGACGTCGCTGCCGCTGCGCTGCGACCTCCGCGACGACCCGGCCCACCAGGCCTGACCGACAGGAAAATCGATCAACCGGCATTAAACGCCCGGGATCGGGAGCAGGCGGTTGTGCCCCGCCCCGACACCTACGCGGTCGAGACCGAGACGCCTTCGCCCTCGCCAACGGCTGCCTGGGCGCATGCGCCGGGTGCTCGACGAGGGCGAACCCGCCTCCCAGACCGGCACCTACCTGGCCGGGCTGCACGAGCTGCGGACCATCGTCTACACCGAGGACAGGTTGATCACCTCGGATCAGTTCCGCGACACCTCCCCGGGAAGGTTTTCGTCGCTCCGGACCGCGCACTCGACAGCGGTTTCACCGGCGGCTCGACACGACGGATCCTGCCCGGGATCGGGCTGCCACGAGCGGTCGGTGAGCTCATCACCTTCTCACCGGAGATTCGCGAGAAGATGCCTTCGGCGACGGAGCGACTACCCAACTACGGTCCTGGCACGGCGGAGCGGCCGCTGCACCGAGGCCAACGCCTACGCGATCGGCCACGAGATGGGGCACATCCTGTCCGCCACGCCGTGCTGAGCACGCTGCTGTTCCGGCTGCTCAACCTGCAGGCAACCATGTCGATCATCCCGTTGGGGGCTCGGGCTGCGGGCGGGCGTCGCCGCGCTGCGCGAGTGGTTCCGCAAGGCAGAGCTCAGCTGCGACCGCGCCGGCCTGCGCTGCGGGCAGGACCCGCAGGCCGCCCTGCGCACGAACCCCTGACCTTCTGATCCGCAGCTCGAAGTTCACCTGTTCAGGGCGGCTCTACCAGGGCTTATGCGGCCGAGGAGGCGGCTGGCGTCACAGGAGCGGCAGAGCTCGGCGGCGGCTACTTGGACAGCAGTGGGACAGTTCACCGGTGCCCGCGGCTGAAGCGGGCGCGGCAGAGGGGACATCAGGGGCCGCCCGGACGAGTGGGATCAGTTCGGGTCGCGACCACCGCGCAGTACCAAGGTCGACGGCCGTAGTTCAACGAAGTCGACTTCGTCGAACGCGGCGACGATCTCGGCGAGGTTGGTGCGGAACAGCCCGAGCAACGCCGCGTTCGTGATGTTGCCGGTCGCTACCACGAGTAGTCGCCGAGGAGACCCACCGAGCAGGTGCCCGTCGCGGAAGTCCCGATCCTTGGTCACCACGATCCGGTCGTCCCGATCCGCGAGAGTGGCGATCGTCGCGTCCGTGGTCCGGTTCCCATCGGGTAGCTGAGTCGTGTGGACGCCGTCGTGTCCTGCCTCGGTCAGGAACGTCGCGAGGCGGGCCGGGAGTTGGGCGTCGACGAGGAACCTCACGCGCCGAGCGGGATCACTCGCTGACGCCCGACGGTCACCGCCGCGAACTCCAGCGCGGCCAGCACATCGTCCCGTTCGAGGTCCGGGTAGTCCTCGATCACCTCGTCGACCGTCATCCCCGCCGAGAGCAGCTCCAGCAGGCTCTCCACGGTGTATCGAAGGCCGCGCACGGTGGGCTGGCCATGACAGATCTCGGGATCGGAGGTGATGCGATCCAGCCTGCTCATGGGCCCAGCGTATCGCTGGGCCCACCCGCGCTGGTGCCGTGCTCGGGTCGGTCACCGAAGGAGCGGCCGCAGACACAGGTGTGGCCGGGTCAGACCGAACCGACAGCCGGGCGGGCCGATCAGGCCATCACCTGGCAGCCTGCCCGCCAACAGATGCGTGATGCATTGGACAGCGGCCCGCCGAGGAACTCTCCATCGAACGGGTTGTCGCAGGTCAGATGTGGTGCGCCCGAAGGGATTCGAACCCCTAACCTTCTGATCCGTAGTCAGATGCTCTATCCGTTGAGCTACGGGCGCTTGCTCTTCAGTTATCGGTGGCCAGCTTAGCCGACCACCGGCGCGGAGGCTCCGGGATTTGAACCCGGGATGGGGGGTAACCCCAAACCGCATTAGCAGTGCGGCGCCATAGACCAGACTAGGCGAAGCCTCCCGGGGCCTCTCGGCCCTCCAACGCTGTCCAGGTTACACAGGCCGTTCAGGCCCGATCACGGGGGTCCGGGGTACGCAGCGCGAGGAACGGGGCCAGGGCGGAGGGGTCCTGGAGGGCGTCGCGGCTGACGGTGCGGTCGGGGTCGGCACCGGCCAGGATCCGCTTGACCGGTACCTCGCACTTCTTGCCGTTGAGGGTCCTGGGGACGGCGTCGATGACGACGAAGCGGTCGGGGACGTGGCGGGGGGAGAGCTCGGTGCGCAGGGCTCGGCGGAGCTTCGGCTCCACCTCCTCCAGCGGCGCCCCCTCGGCCAGGACGAGGAAGCACAGCAAGGCGCCCTCGTCACGGGCGCCGAGCTCGGTGGTGTCGATCACGAGCGAGTCCACGACCTCGTCGAAGCCCTCGGTGACGGCGTAGAAGTCGGCGGTGCCCATGCGGACGCCGCCGCGGTTGAGGGTGGAGTCGCTGCGGCCGTAGATGACGTAGGAGCCGCGGGGGGTGCGGCGCACCCAGTCGCCGTGGCGCCACACGCCCGGGTGGTCCTCGAAGTAGGCGGCGCGCAGGCGGCTGCCGTCGGGGTCGTCCCAGAACGCCACCGGCATCGACGGCATCGGCTGGGTGATGACCAGCTCGCCGACCTCGTCGACGACCTCCTGCCCCGCCTCGTCGTAGGCCACGACGGCGGCGCCCAGCGCGGCGCAGGACAGCTCGCCCAGCCACACCGGGACCGTCGGGGCGGCCGCGACGAAGGCGGTGCAAACGTCGGTGCCGCCCGAGACCGAGCAGATCTGGACGTGCTCGCCGACGGCCTCACCGATCCAGCGGAAGCCCTCGACCGACAGCGGGGCACCGGTGGAGCCGATGGCGCGCACCGCCGAGAGGTCGACGTCGTCGCGGGGGCGCAGGCCGGCCTTGAGGCAGGACTGGACGTAGGGCGCGGACACGCCGAGGTAGGTGATGCGGTGCTCCTCGGCCAGCCGCCACAGCGCGCCGAGGTCGGGGTGGCCCGGGGAGCCGTCGTACAGCACGATCGTGGACCCCACCAGCAGTCCGGCGATCAGGAAGTTCCACATCATCCAGCCGGTGGTGGTGAACCAGAAGAACCGCTCCCCCGGCCCCAGCTCCATCTGCAGGCGCAGCGCCTTGAGGTGCTCCAGGACGATCCCGCCGTGGCCGTGCACGATCCCCTTGGGCAGGCCGGTGGTGCCCGAGGAGTAGAGCACCCACAGGGGGTGGTCGAAGGACACCGGTTCGAACTCCAGCGGCCCCGGTTCCGCGACGAGCGACGCCCAGGGCAGGGTGCCGTCGAGCGTGGCGGCCTCGTCGAGGTAGGGCAGCAGGACGGTGGCGCGCAGGGTGGGCATCTTCGCCCGCAGCGCGTCGACGGTCGGCCGGATGTCGAACGCCTTCCCGCCGTAGCGGTAGCCGTCGACGGCGAGCAGCACCACCGGCTCGACCTGGGCGAAACGGTCGTGCACCGCGCGGGCGCCGAAGTCCGGCGAGCACGACGACCAGACCGCGCCCAGGCTGGCCACGGCCAGGAACAGCACCAGCGTCTCGACGCAGTTCGGGGACAGCGCGACCACCCGGTCGCCGCGCCCGACGCCCAGCCCGACGAGCCCGGCGCGGGCCCGGCCCACCTGCTCGCGCAGCTCCGCGTGGCTGACCTGGCGCTGCAGGCCGTCCTCCCGGGCGAACACGATCGCGAGGTCCCGGTCGGCGCGGCCCGGTGCGGCGGTCAGCGCGTGCTCGGCGTAGTTCAGCGTGGCGCCCGGGAACCACTCGGCGTCCCGCACGCCCCGCGCGCCGAGCACCGCGGTCGGCGCGTCCCGCCAGAGCACGCCGAGGAACTCCGCGGCGGCCGACCAGAAGCCGTCCAGGTCGGTGACCGACCACCGGTGCAGGGCCGCGTAATCGGGCAGGTCGACACCACGGGTCTCCCGCACGTGGGCCGCGAAGTCGGTGATCGGGCCGGCGTGGTCGGGTTCCGGGGCCCACAGGACGTCGGGGGTCTCGGCGGTCGTCATGCCGGTCAGCATGCAGGACCGTTCGCCGCAGCGGGAGCGTCCGCGCG
>JBAWHI010000490.1:0-4002 GCA_049593675.1 Nocardioides sp. | reverse complement strand
GTCGCACATCATCTTGAGCTCCTCGTCGACGACCATGAAGAGCTCGTAGATCTCCTTCTCGTCGCGCAGGAACTCCAGCAGCTGACCGCGCAGGTCGGCGGACTCCTCGCGCGGGAGCCGGAAGGTGCCGCTGATCGGGTTCATCCGGACGTCGCCGCCGTGGATGGTGACGTGCCGCTCGGGGCTCGCGCCGATGAGGTAGCGGTCGCCGGTGAAGAACACGAAGGTCCAGTACGCGCCGCGCTCGCGCTCGAGCAGCCGCCGGAACACCTCGAGCGCGCGGTCGGCGCCCCAGTCCGCCACCGTCGCGCGGTAGTGCCGCCCGACGACCAGGTTGGCGCCCTCGCCCTGCCCGATCTCGTCGCTGATGATCGCCCCGACGAGCTGGGCGTAGTCCTCGTCGTCGGTCTCGAAGCCACCGCGGTCGGAGAACTCGACCGGCACCTCGTCGATCGCCTCGACGACCTCCGCGACCGTGAACTCCAGCTCGCTCTCGACGTCGACGACGACGAGCGGGGCGCCGTCGTCATGGGCCTCGAAGCCACGCTCACGGACCTGCCGGAACGGCACGGCGAGCAGCCGGTCGGCGATGTGGCCCGCCTCTGGCACACCCTCCTCGAGGGGTACGTCGAGCAGCGACTCGACCACGCGGCGGCGGCCGCCGACCACACCGACGGTGTCGCGGTCACCGGACCTCGTCGAGCGCCGGATGATCGCCCAGGCCTCGTGCCCCTGGATCGCCTCGATGGCTTCCCGGGCAGAGGGCGTGGTCGTCATGCGGCGACTCTAGTTCCCGCCGCCCCGGTGCTCTGTCCCCGTCTCAGTCGACCGAGGGCGTCCGGGGGCGTCCGGGGGCCTTCGGGATCGTCCCCTGTCGGCAGCGCTCAGCCGACGCGGAGCCGGAAGGAGTCGGACACGCAGCCGCGGAGCACCACGTTGCCCAGCCGGTCGCGGCGCTGGAGGTGCTTGATCCCCCGGGTGCGGACCGACGCGTCCGCGAACCGCTCGGGCACGAAGACCCGCAGGCTGCACCGCTTGGCACCGGCCTGGTGCTTCCCCTGCAGGTCGAGCCTGCCGACACGGCCGTCGGAGGTCAGGCGGGTGATCTTGCCGGGCACGGCGCGCGGCGCCGGCCGGGACAGGACGTCGCCGAAGGCGGGGTCGATGCCGTCGTTGACCTGCTCGGGGCAGGAGAAGCGGTTCAGGCTGCCCGACACCGGGTCCGGCGCGCCGCCCGGTCGGTTCACGACGTGCGGGTCGCCGCACGCCTGCTTCCAGCTCCACCAGGCGCCGCCCCAGCGAGCGGAGTCCTCGGCGGCGGCGTACCGCTCGATGCGGTCGGAGGCGTCGACGGGGCGCTCCGGCCAGAAGCCCCACTCGCCGCCCCACACGGTGACGCCGTGCCGTTGCGCCACCGCCCGCGCGGCGGCGAAGCCCTCCGCGATGGAGTCGCTCGAGAGCGACTCGGCGTAGATGTGCGGTGCGAACACGAGGTTCTTGTCCCGGGTGAACCCCGGGTCGGGGACCGAACGGCTGGCACCGGCGGACCAGAGCACGCTCGGCTCCCAGAAGACGATGTGCGAGAAGCCTCCGCCCCGGCGCTCCCCGGCGCGGATCGCCGCGATCGCGCGCCGGTAGAACCTGCCCAGGTCGGTCGTGGTGTTGCCGCCGATCGGGTTGAGCCCGAAGCCGGGCTCGTTGAGCAGGTCGAAGCCGGCGACCGTGGTGTTGCGCGCGAAGTCGCGCGCCAACCGGCCCCACGTCTCGACCAGGTGGGTCTGCACACCGTCGGTGTCGTCGTAGAAGTGCTGCCAGGCGTGCGTGACCGCCGGCGCGACCTCCCGTTCGCCCGGCGTGCACGTCGACTCGCCGTCGGTGATCGTGGCCCAGGCGGGCGCACCGTCCCAACCGTTGTTGGGGTGGGTGCCGGCCGGGCAGACCGTGCCGAGCGGGGTGTCGACGGCGACGCCGTAGGCGTCCTGGTGCATGTCGAGCACGACGTAGAGGCCGTAGCGCTCGGCCCAGCCGACCGCCTCGCGGATCTCGGCCACGTAGTCGGTGTCGTAGGCGCCCGGGGTCGGCTCGAGGCGCGACCAGCTCACGAGCAGCCGCACGCTGTTGAAGCCGTGCTTCGCGATCTGCCGGAAGTCGCGCTTGGTCAGCGCGATGGTCGGCTCGAGGTCGGGGTTGGCCTGGTAGTACTCGGCGAGCTGGTTCACGTTCACCGCCCGCAGCAGCACCTCGGCGCGCCGGTCGTTGCGGATCGCGGCTGCCCTCCCGTTGGTGGCGTACAGCCGCGGGAGCGAGGAGGTCGATCCGTGGGCCACCGCCCCGGACCCGGCTGACCCGACGGACCCGGCGGGCCCGGCGACTGCGGGGGCCGCGGGGGCCAGCACGGTGGCGGCGACGACGGCGGTCAGGACGAGGCGACGAAGCACGCCCGCATCGTAGGTCCGACGCTCACCCTCAGGAGACGGAAGTCAGAAGTTGCGTCGCCCGGGTGAGGACCACGTAGAGCGTCGCCCGGCCGGTGGCCGACTCGTCCTCGATCTCCTGTGGGCGCACGACCACGATCCCGTCGAACTCCAGGCCCTTGGTGTCCAGCCCGGTGAGCACCACGACCCGGTCCTCGCCGGACGGCGTCACGGAGGAGTCGATCGCGGCCCGGGCGCCGGCTGCGTCCTCGGCGAACTCGGGCCACGACGCCAACCAGGCGTTGACCTCCGAGCGCCGCGCGACGGGCACCACGATGCCGACGGTGCCGCCGACCTGGTCGGCGATCTCGGCGACCGCGGCCCGGGTGGCCGACTCCAGGCCGGTGTCCGCGACGCCCTCGACGACCTGCGGCGAGACGCCGGTCGAGCGGACGGCGGTCGGCAGGTCGGCGTCGAGACCGACCCGCTCGGCGTACTCGGCGGCGTAGGCGTAGATCTCCGAGGAGTTGCGGTAGTTGGTCGAGAGGTGGAACTCGTGCAGGTCCTTGCCCTCCAGGGCGGCCGCGCGTGCGGCCGCGGCCTCGGCTGGCACCGGCCACGAGGACTGGGCGGGGTCGCCGACGATGGTCCACGACGCCGTGCGACCGCGCCGGCCGACCATCCGCCACTGCATCGGGGTGAGGTCCTGGGCCTCGTCGATGAGGACGTGCGCGAACGGGTCGTCCTCGATCCGGTGCGTCGGCGGCGCCCAGGCGCGTCCGGACGGCGCGTACTCGCGGTCCGCCGCCGTGAACAGCTCCTGCATCTCCACGCCGCCCTCGAGCAGCCCGGTGTCGTCGAGGTCGCGCTCGTCGTCGGTGCGGGCCGGGACGTCGCCGATCGCGTAGCGCAGCTCGTCGAGCAGCGCGACGTCCTCGACCGACAGCGTCTCGGATCCGCCCCACGTCTTCGACAGCAGCCGCTGCTCCTCGGTGCTGAGCACACCGTCGCCGACCCGCGACAGGAACTCGGGGTCCCGCAGCCACCCGAAGACCGTGAGCGCATCGAGCGGTGGCCACCAGGCGGCGGCGAAGTCGATGAAGGAGGGGTCCGAGAGCATCTCGTCGTTGAAGGCCTCGCGGCCCCGGTCGCGGCCGCGCTCGCCGCGCACCTGGCGCCACATAGCGTCCAGCAGCGTGTTGGCCACCCGGGGCAGCTGCCGGTTGCGCCGGCCCTGCGACATCAGCTGGCGACGCAGCCGGCCGAGCTCGCCCCGGTCGAGCACGATCGTGTCGTCGCGCCAGAAGATCCGGAACTCGCGCGGGCTGCCGGGAGCCTGCTGACGCGCGGTGCGCCGCATCAGCTCGGCCATCCGCTCGCCGCCCTTGACGTCGGCGACCGCGGGCTCGTCGTGCCGGGTCGCGCGGACGCCGTCGACGACCTCGCCCAGCGACCGCAGCGCGATGGCGGTCTCCCCGAGGCTGGGCAGGACCCGCTCGATGTAGCGCATGAAGACGCCGCTGGGGCCCACGATCAGCACGCCGCCACCCTCGTAGCGACGACGGTCGGTGTAGAGCAGGTACGCCGC
>JBAWHI010000489.1:0-2808 GCA_049593675.1 Nocardioides sp. | reverse complement strand
GAGCTGTGCACCTTCGAGCGGGAGCAGGTGCCGGACGAGCGCCTCTACGAGATCGTCGTCGGCTGTGCCGACCCAGCGCTGCTCACCCGGTGGTGGGGCGAGGTCCTGGGCGGGCGCTGGGAGTACGACGCGCAGGAGGGCTCCGGCAGCGTCGAGGAGATCCCGGGGGCACCGTTCGAGTACCTCGTGTTCGTGCCCGTGCCCGAGCCGAAGACCGTGAAGAACCGGATCCACTGGGACGTCGACGTGTCCGACGTGCGCCTCCTCGTCGAGCACGGCGCCACCGTCCTGCGCGAGCCGGACGAGGACATCGGCTGGACGGTGCTGGCCGACCCGGAGGGCAACGAGCTCTGCGCCTTCACCAACTGAGTCCGCACCGCGCATGATGGGCTGCGGACGGGGTAGGGATCGGCCATGAGCTCTGAGTCGACCGTCGCCGAACGTCCTCCGAAGTGGCGCATCGTCGGGCCCGGCCTCGTGGTCGCGGCCACCGGCGTCGGCGCCGCCGACCTGGTCGCCACACTCGTCGCCGGATCGCGCTACGGCTACGCGCTCCTGTGGGTGGTCGTGCTCGGCACGGTGCTGAAGGTGATCCTCGTCGAGGGCGCGGGCCGCTACTCGCTCGCCAGCGGCCGCACCATCTTCGAGGGCTGGCGCAGCATGGGTCGGTGGACGACGTGGTACTTCGCGCCGTACATCGTAATCTGGGGCTTCGTCTACGGGGCGACGGCGATGTCGTCCTCGGCGCTCCCGGTCGTGGCGCTGTTCCCCGACCTGAACCTGCGCTGGGTCGCAGTGATCTCCGGGCTGATCGGACTGGCCCTGGTGTGGTTCGGCTCCTACGCGGCGTTCGAGAAGATCGTCGTCGGGCTCGTGGGCGTGATGTTCGTGGCAGTCGTCAGCGCTGCCGTCCGCACCACGCCGAACCTCGGGGAGATCGTCGGCGGCCTGCGCCCCACCATCCCGGACGGAAGCCTGCTCTACATCCTCGGCGTCGCCGGCGGCGTGGGCGGGACCATCACACTCGCGGCGTACGGCTACTGGCTGCGCGAGAAGGGCTGGTCGACGCCGAAGTTCATGAAGGTGATGCGGATCGACAACAGCGTCGCCTACGCCGTGACCGGGCTGTTCGTCATCTGCACGCTGATCATGGGCGCCGAGCTGCTCTACTCGGCGAACATCGCGCTCGCGGCGGGCGACCAGGGACTGGTCGACCTCTCCGAGGTGCTCGAGGAGCGCTACGGCTCCTTCTTCCACGTGGTCTTCCTCGTCGGGTTCTGGGCGGCGTCGATGTCGTCGCTGATCGGCGTCTGGAACGGCGTGAGCCTGATGTTCGCGGACTTCGTCGGCAACCTGCGCGGGCTGCCGTCCGGAGCGCCGGAGACCCGCACCGGAGGGAGGCTGTTCCGGGCCTACCTGCTCTGGCTGACCTTCCCGCCGATGCTGCTCCTGCTCCTCGACAAGCCGGTGGGCCTGATCCTGGCCTACGGCGTGCTGGGCGCGGTCTTCATGCCGTTCCTCGCCATCACGCTCCTGGTGCTGCTCAACCGCCGCCGGGACGGGGTGCCGGAGGAGTGGCGCAACGGATGGGTCTCCAACGGGCTGCTCACCCTGTGCGCCGTGCTGTTCGCCGCGCTCGCGATCAACGAGGTGCGCACGCAGCTGGCGCCGTACGTGCCGTTCTGGTGAGCGAGTGAGCGGCGAGTAGGGTGCGGGACATGACCAAGTGGGAGTACCTGACGGCGCCGATCCTGACGCACGCGGCCAAGCAGATCCTGGACAACTTCGGCTCGGACGGGTGGGAGCTGGTGCAGATCGCGCCGGGCATGAACCCGGAGAACCTCGTCGGCTACTTCAAGCGGCCGCTGGAGTGAGCGCCGCGATGAGTGCCGTCGAGGAGCGGCTCGCCGCGCGCGACCTTTCCGTGCCCGAGGTCCCGACGCCCGTGGCCGTCTACGTGCCGGCCGTCGTCGCCGGCGACCTCGTCTTCACCTCCGGCCAGCTGCCGATGAAGAACGGCGAGCTGATGGTGACCGGCAAGGTCGGTGGCGAGGTCAGCCCCGACGAGGCCATCGCGTGCGCGCAGCAGTGCGCGCTCAACGCGATCGCTGCGGTGAAGTCGATGATCGGCGACCTGGACCGGGTGGCCCAGGTGGTGAAGGTGGTCGCTTTCGTGGCCTCCACCCCCGACTTCACCGGCCAGCCGCAGGTCGCGAACGGCGCGTCCGAGCTGCTCGGGCAGGCGTTCGGCGACGCCGGCGTGCACGCGCGGTCTGCGGTCGGAGTCCCCGTGCTTCCCCTGGACTCCCCGGTCGAGGTGGAGATCACCGTCCGGGTGGCCCCGTGAGTAGGCCGTGAGGTCCGCCCGGTGAGGGTCCCGCTCCCGCCGGTCCCGCTCCCGGACCAGCTCGTCGACGTAGCGCGAGAGTTCGAGGACGGCCGGCGGAGCCCGGTCGAGCCGCGCAATGCCGCGACGGTCATCTTGATGCGTCCTTCGCCCGACGGGCCCGAGGTCTACTACATGCGCCGCCAGGTCTCGATGGACTTCGCCGGGGGCATGTGCGTCTTCCCGGGTGGCGGCGTCGACCCGCGCGACTTCGACACCTCGGTCGCGTGGGCCGGCCCGTCTCCTGCGGACTGGGCGCAGAGGCTGGGCTGCGACGAGGAGACCGCGCGAGCACTCGTGTGCGCCGCCGTACGCGAGACCTTCGAGGAGTCCGGCGTCCTGCTGGCCGGTACGTCGGCGACGTCGGTCGTCGCGGACACGACGGCCGACGACTGGGAGGCCGACCGGGTCGCGCTCGAGTC
>JBAWHI010000488.1:0-3144 GCA_049593675.1 Nocardioides sp. | reverse complement strand
GTGCTCGCCGTCGCGGGTGTCCAGGGCAACGGGCAGACCGAGCTCACCGAGGCGCTGCTCGGCCTGCAGGACCACGTCCGCGGCTCGATCCGGCTGCACGGAGAGGAGCTGGTCGGGCGCACCGTGCGCCAGATCCTGGGCGCAGGGGTCGGCTTCATCCCCGAGGACCGGCAGGCCGACGGGCTGGTCGGTGAGTTCACCCTCGCCGAGAACCTGATGCTCAACCGCAGCTACGGCGAGCCGTTCGTGCGGGGCGGGTCGCTCCAGCTGGACCGGCTCAACGAGTTCGCCGAGGACAAGATCAAGCAGTACGACGTGCGCGCGCCCGGCATCTCGGCGAAGGCCGGCCAGCTGTCCGGCGGCAACCAGCAGAAGGTCGTGGTGGCCCGCGAGCTGTCGCGCGACCTCAAGCTCCTGGTCGCCGCCCAGCCGACGCGCGGGGTCGACGTCGGGTCCATCGAGTTCATCCACAAGCAGATCGTCGCCGGTCGCGACGCCGGCGTCCCCGTGCTGGTCGTCTCGACCGAGCTGGACGAGGTGGTGTCGCTCGCCGATCGGATCATGGTCCTCTACCGCGGGCGGGTCGTCGGGATCGTCCCGGCGGACACGCCTCGCGAGGTGCTCGGCCTGATGATGACCGGTGAGCGTCCGGAAGGGGCGACCGCATGAGCAACACAGTCGGGACCGAGGAGCGTCCGCCGGTCGAGCCGGAGGAGACTCCCCAGCCGAGCCGCTGGCACGGCGTCCTTCACGAGATCGCGTCGAGCAGCACGCTGGTCGCGGTGCTCTCGGTGCTGCTGGCGGTCCTGTTCGGCTCGCTGCTCATCGCGTTCACCGACGACCAGGTGCGGGAGTCGGCCGGCTATGTGACCGCACGACCCGGGGACTTCTTCCAGGCAGCGGGAGACGCGATCTGGGGTGCCTACACCGCACTGTTCCGCGGGTCGATCTACAACACCCGCGTCGACACCTTCGACCAGTCGATCCGACCCCTGACCGAGACGGCGAAGTTCGCTGCGCCGCTCATCGCCGCGGGCCTCGGCGTCGGTCTCGCGTTCCGGGCGGGGATGTTCAACATCGGCGGGCGTGGCCAGATGCTGGTGGCCGGCGCCGCGGCGGGCTGGGTCGGCTACCAGTTCGACCTCCCGTGGGTGCTCCACCTGACCCTAGCCGTCGTCGCCGGCATGGTCGCCGGGGCCCTCTGGGCCGGCATCGCCGGTCTCCTCAAGGCGCGCACCGGCGCACACGAGGTGATCGTGACGATCATGCTCAACTACGTCGGGTTCTACCTGGTGTTCTTCGCCCTCTCCGAGCAGAAGCTGCTGCAGGCGCCCGGGTCGTTCAACCCGAAGTCGCTGCCGGCGAAGGAGTCGGCGACGATGCCCAAGCTGATGGGCGACGGCTACAACCTGCACCTGGGCTTCCTCCTCGCCCTGGTGGCCGTGGCCTTCACCTGGTGGCTGCTCGAGCGCTCGGCCCTCGGGTTCCGGATCCGGGCCGTCGGTCACAACCCCCAGGCCGCGAAGGCCTCGGGCATCGACGTGGGCCGGATCTACATCGTCGTGATGCTCATCGCCGGCTCGCTGGTCGGGCTGGCCGGGGCCAACCAGGTGCTGGGCACCGTCACGAGCGGCGTCACGGTCGACCTCGACGCCGGCATCGGCTTCGACGCGATCACCGTCGCCCTGCTGGGTCGCTCACGACCTCTGGGCATCCTGGCGGCCGGTCTCCTGTTCGGCGCGTTCAAGGCGGGCGGCTTCTCCATGCAGGCCTCCGAGAACATCCCCGTCGACATCGTCCTGGTCGTGCAGTCGCTGATCGTGCTGTTCATCGCAGCGCCACCACTGATCCGGGCCATCTTCCGACTTCCCGCCAAGGAGGCGAAGTGAGCAGCCACACCGGCGAGGCGAGCGTTCCGGTCGACGAGACCCCGCTCGCAGGCCTGACCACCGTCGTCGACCGCAAGGCACCGATCCTGTTCGGTGCCCTCACGCTCGGGCTGCTCCTGATCGTGCTCCTGGCCGGCGAGTCGGGAGACACCACCTTCCGCCTCGCCGTCGGCTCGGACTTCGTGCAGCTGCCCGAGATCACCGTGCCGTCGATCCCGACGACGTGGCTGATGGTCGTCCTGTGCGCCGTCTGCACGGCCTGGTCGGTCCGCCTCTTCCTGGGCCAGCGCAACTCGCCCCTGTGGCTGGTCGTCGTGTTCGCCGTGATCTGGATGGTCGGCTTCCTCACCTGGGCCGCCACCGGCGCCACCATCCCGGTCGTCGGCCTGCTCGCCGGATCGCTCGCGCTCGCCGTACCCCTGGTGTTCGGCGCCCTGGGCGGGGTGCTGGGCGAGCGTGCGGGTGTCGTCAACATCGCCATCGACGGCCAGCTCCTCGCGGGAGCCTTCGCCGCCGCCCTCGTCGGATCCGCCGTGGGCTCGACCTGGGCCGGGCTGGGCGCCTCGATGGCGGCCGGCATGCTCGTGGCCCTGCTCCTCGGGGTCTTCGCGATCACCTACTTCGTCGACCAGGTCATCGTCGGCGTGGTGCTCAACGTGCTCGTGATCGGTCTGACCAGCTTCATGTTCAGCCAGGTCCTGGCCCCCAACTCGGCGAGCCTCAACTCACCGCCGCGCTTCTCCCGGCTGCCGATCCCGGTGCTCGGCGACATCCCGCTGATCGGCCCGGTCTTCTTCCGGCAGACCGCCATCGTCTACATCCTCTACGTCGCCGTGGCGGTCGTGACCTACGCGCTCTACCGCACCAAGTGGGGCTTGCGGGTGCGCGCGGTCGGCGAGCACCCGAAGGCCGCCGACACGGTCGGCATCAAGGTCAACCTGACCCGCTACCGCACCATCCTCATCGCGGGGGCGATCGCCGGCATGGGCGGCGCGTTCTACACGCTGGTGTCGGTCCCCCAGTTCAACCGCGAGATGACCGGTGGGGCGGGCTACATCGCGCTCGCCGCAGTGATCTTCGGCAAGTGGGATCCGATCCGCGCGACCCTGGCCGCGCTCCTGTTCGGCTTCGCCTCGAACCTGCAGGGTGTGCTGTCGGTGATCGGGTCCCCGGTCCCCAGCCAGTTCATGCTGATGCTGCCCTACCTGGTGACCATCTTCGCCGTCGCCGGACTGGTCGGGAAGTCGCGGCCACC
>JBAWHI010000487.1:0-1562 GCA_049593675.1 Nocardioides sp. | reverse complement strand
GGTCGGAGCACGCGACGCGACCCTGGCCCGGCGCGAGCTGCGCCGCCAGCTCGACGAGCTGGAGGGGGCCGACCGGGCACAGGCGGCGGCGCTGCTGGCCCGCCCGCAGCTCGGTCGGGTCCAGTGCTTCACCAGCGTGTGCGTCCACTGGGACCAGGGCGTGGCGACCCAGGACTACGTCGACCAGGTCGGCGAGATCTCCGACGACGTGCTCGCGACGTACGCGGCCGCGGGCTACCGGGCACCGAAGCCGGACGGCACCCGCGGCGGCAACGCCCTGCTCGACATCTACCTCGAGGACCTCGGCGGGGACGGGCTCTACGGCTACTGCGACAGCAGCACGCCACCGACGGGCAGCGGCCCGTGGGACGCACCGGCGTACTGCGCCTTCGACAACGACTACGCCGAGTTCCCGAGCCACACCCCTACCGAGAACCTCCAGGTGACCGCCGCGCACGAACTCTTCCACGCGGTCCAGTTCGCCTACGACTACTACGAGGACCCGTGGTTCATGGAGGCGACCGCCACCTGGGCCGAGGACGAGCTCTTCGACGGCGTCGACGACAACGTGCAGTACCTCGCCGAGAGCCCGCTGACCCAGCCGGCGACGTCGATGGACCGCAGCACCGGCCTGCGGGTGTACGGCGACTGGATCTTCTTCCGCTTCCTCTCCGAGCGCTTCACCGACAAGGTGGGCGGCATGCCGACCGTCGTGCGCGACATCTGGCGACGCGCCGATGGTGCGACGGGCGGTCGCGACGACTACTCCATCGAGGCGGTCGCCAACGAGCTGGCCTCGCGACGGTCCAGCATCCGCACGATCTGGGCCCGGTTCGCGGCCGCGAACCAGCGCCCGGCGGTCTCCTACGACGAGGGCCGAGCCAACCGCTACCCCTCCGCCGGCACGGCCGGCGGGACCACCCTCACGGGCAAGAAGCGCAGCGCGACCCTCACCCGTCGGGTCGACCACCTCTCCGCGAAGACGATCCGGTTCAAGCGCAAGCCGGGCATGGACGCCCGCAAGCTGCGCCTGGCCTTCGACCTGCCGCCGACCCGCCGTGGCTCCGGCGCGGTCGCGACCGTCTACCGCAAGAACGCCAGCCCGACGACCACGGTCCTGACCACGTCGCTGAAGGGCGACGGCGACACGGTGGCCCGCGTCGCGTTCGGTCGCCGGGTCAAGCGCGTCGAGGTGACGATGGCCAACGCCGGCATCGACTACCGGAGCTGTTGGGGCGGGTCCGCCTGGTCCTGCCAGGGCCGGCCCGTCGACGACAACCTGCGGATGCAGGTGCGCGGCAAGGCGCTGCGCTGACCGGATCTCACTTCCGACCGAACCGCAGCGAGCGACGTGTCCAGCAGATTGGATGGTGCCATGGCCACGTCATTGATCCCCCGGATCGTCTCCCTCGTCGCAGTCGCAGCCCTGGCCGTCGGCACCGGAGCACCGCCCGCGCTCGCCTCGACCCTGGCGACCGGTGAGAGGGCGCCCGCTTCGGCCTTGGAGCCGGCGGCACGCGCCGACGCCCGGGCGGCCCTCGCCGAGGCGCGCGCCCTGTCGG
>JBAWHI010000486.1:0-3423 GCA_049593675.1 Nocardioides sp. | reverse complement strand
GCGATGCGCAGGCCGCCGCGGGCGTCGACGGCCGGCTCGTAGAGCGTCGCCCGGAGTGCGCCGGTGGGCGTCAGCACGCCCAGCAGGCGGCCCGTGCCGTCGACCGCGACGGCCAGGCTGGCCCGGGTCGCGTGGAGCCGGTCGAACGCGTCACGCGGGTCGGCGTCCGCCTCGAGCAGCACCTCGACGGGCTGCATCACGTGTCCGACCTGGGCGAAGCGGTCCACCTCCGCACAGTCGGACGCGGCGACGACCCCGACCGGCCGTCCGTCCGTGACGACGACGGCAGCCCGGTGGGCGCGCTTGGGGATCAGTGCCAGCGCCTCGGCCACGGTCTGGTCCGGGGAGAGCTCGATGGGGGTGTCGAAGACCCGGTGCCGTCCCTTCACGAACCGGACCACCTCGGCCACCACGTCCGTGGGGATGTCCTGCGGGATCACCGTCAGACCGCCACGACGGGCGACGGTCTCGGCCATCCGCTTGCCGGCGATCGCGGTCATGTTGGCGACGACGAGCGGCAGGGTGGCGCCGGTGCCGTCGCTGGTGGCCAGGTCGACGTCGTACCTGCTGGCGACCGCGGACTGCCGCGGCACCATGAAGACGTCGTCGTAGGTGAGGTCGTGGGGCGGCGGGGTCACGTCGATGAACTGCACGGCCGACGACTCTACGTCCCTCCTAGGCTGTGGTCGTGCCCTACGTCGACCCAGGTGACCCGTCCTCCCAGGCGGCGTCCGTCGGCGCGGCGTTCGAGGGCGAGTACGGCGAACAGCCCGTGGCCGTCGGCCGGGCCCCGGGCCGGGTCAACCTGATCGGTGAGCACACCGACTACAACGGCGGGCTGGTGCTGCCGCTGGCGCTCCCCCATGCGACGTACGCCGCGATCGCCCCCCGCACCGACGACACCGTGCGCATCGCCAGCGCCGACGCCGGCGCGCGGCCGTGGACCGGTGCGCTCTCCGCGCTCCGACCGGGCTCCGTAGAGGGCTGGGCGGCCTACCCCGCCGGAGTCCTGTGGGCGCTCCGCGACGCCGGGATCCCGCTACCGGGCGCCGACATCCTCGTCCACGGGACGGTTCCGTTGGGTGCCGGCCTGTCGTCCTCGGCCGCCCTGGAGTGCGCGGTGGCCCTCGCCGCGCACGCGCTGATCACGGAGCCGATGGACCGGCAGGTCGTCATCGACGCCTGCATCCGGGCCGAGACCGAGATGGCCGGCGCCCCGACCGGTGGGATGGACCAGACCGTGTCGATGCTGGCGAGCCCCGACGCGGCCCTGCTCATCGACTTCGACTCGGGGTCGTCCGCGCCCGTCCCGCTGGACCTGACCGGCCTCGCGCTGCTCGTGACCGACACCCGGGTGTCCCACGAGCTCAACGACGGTGGCTACGCCGCTCGTCGCGAGGACTGCGAACGGGCCGCCGAGGAGCTCGACCTGCCGTCGCTGCGCTCGGCCACGCTCGCCGACGTCGCCACGCTGATCGACGACCGGGTGCGCCGCCGGGCCCGGCACGTGGTCACCGAGATCGCCCGGGTCTCGGAGGTGGTCGAGGCGCTCTCGGCCGGTGCGTGGACGAGCGTGGGCGCCGCCCTGGCAGCGTCGCACCTCTCGATGCGCGACGACTTCGAGATCTCCTGCGCGGAGCTCGACCTGTCCGTCGCGACCGCGATCTCCGCCGGCGCGATCGGTGCCCGGATGACGGGCGGCGGGTTCGGCGGCTCGTCCATCGCGGTCGTGCCGGTCGAGCGGGTCGACGCGGTCGCGCTCGCCATCGACACCGCGTTCGCCGGAGCCGGTTTCCGGGCCCCACAGCACCTGCTCGCCGTGCCGAGCCCTCGAGCCAACCTGGTCACCCGGACGGCCTAGGTCGCGGAGACGCCGATCCGTCCGGCGCGGAACGCCTCGACGAACAGCGCGTGGTCCTCGCGGACCCGGTCGGCGTAGGAGACTCCGAAGTCGGTGATCCACGCCGTGAACTCCCGTCGCCGCCGGTGCACGCACCCGGCGATGGCGTCCTCGACCTGGAAGTCCACGAGATCCTGGTCGCTGTCCTCGTCCGAGGCGCAGTGGATCTTGGCGGTCGCCCGGCCGAGCAGGTCGACGACAGAGGCGATGTCGTCGGGCTCGGTGAGACCGGTCCAGTCGAGGTCGACCTCGTAGGGCGACAGCTCGGCCACGACGTAGCCCACGTCGTCGATGTCGGTGTGGCCCAGCAGCGGGTCGGTGTGCACCTGCAGGGCACGCTGGCTGACCGCCGTGCGGTGTCCCTCGTGCCGGAAGTAGCCGTCCACGCTCGTGCTGTCCACGAAGCGGCTCACGGCCGGCACGTTGGCCTGCTTCATGGTCAGCACGACGTCGTTGTCGAGCGACTGGCTGAACCCCTCCACGAGGAGGTTGTACGCCGGCAGGCCGGCGCTGCCGATGCCGAACCCGCTCTTGCCGACCACGTCGCGCAGGTCGTAGAACAGCTCCCGGTCGAACCGCTTGTGCTCGGGGATCGAGTCGACGTAGCGGTCGAAGGCCGCCACGACCTGGGCTCGCTCCCGCTTGCCCAGGGCGCGCACCGACTGGTCGGTGCGGAACCGGCGGACGCCTTCCTCGACCGTCGTCAGCGTGTCGAGCAGGTCGGCGCGGCGCCGCTGGCGGGCGACGACCAGCGCCTCGTGGATCGGTCCCTCGGTGTTGTCCAGGTGCAGGGCGTAGTCGTCGTGGTCGGACTCGCGGTAGTCGTCGACCTGGGAGAGGTAGGCACGGACGTAGCGACCGATCAGGCGCCGGACGTCCTCCTCGGGCAGTGCCTTCTGCCAGCCGACGAGCGCCAGGGACGCGGCGAAGCGTTGGAGGTCCCAGGTGAAGCGCCCCAGGTAGGCCTCGTCGAAGTCGTTGATGTCGAAGACCAGTCGGCCGTCGGAGTTGAGGTAGGTACCGAAGTTCTCGACGTGCAGGTCGCCGTGGATCCAGATCCGGCCACTGCGGTCGTCGCAGAACGGGTCGTCGTCGGCAGTGACGTCGGCGTAGTAGAGGCAGGCCGTGCCGCGGTAGAACGCATGCGGGTCGGACGCCATGGTGCGGTACTTGCCACGAAACGCCTTCGGATCGGCCGCCATCAGCGGGGAGAAGGCATCCTCGAGAACGCCGATGATCTGTCCGGTGCGGTCTGCCATGTCCTCGAGCATGCCCCCACCGACCACCCGCATGCTTCAATCACGGACATGGCGAACAAGAGGGCACTGGGCAGGCTCCAGCAGAGCATCGTCGGCACCGTTCGCGGTGTCGCCAAGGACCCGGTCGGCGCGGCGAGGGGCACCGTCGCCGTCGGTCGCGCCGTCGCCGGGCAGGTCGCCGGGCAGGTCGCGGGGCAGGTCTCCCGCGTCTCCCGCTCGGTGCGGGGCCGAGACGACGAGCCGACGCCCGCCGCACCGCCATCG
>JBAWHI010000485.1:0-3267 GCA_049593675.1 Nocardioides sp. | reverse complement strand
GGTCTCGACGGGCGTGCAAGCGCCGGGGCGCCTTCTCTGCTCGACCGGCGGTGGTCCTGGTGGTCGAGCTTGTCGAGACCCCGCAGTCGACGTACGGCGGTGGGGTGCGGGGGTCTCGACGGGCGTTCAGGCGCCGGGGCGCCGTCTCTGCTCGACCGGCGGTGGAGACCCCTGCGGTCGACGTGCGGCGGTGGAGAGCCCCGCAGCGGAGAGGTGCAGTGGCCTCAGTCCGGCACCCAGCACCGCCCGAACGTCTGTCCGGTCTTCCACTGCTCGGCGGTGGGCCACTCGTAGCCCCAGGCGTACTCGAGGGAGTCGGAGGAGGCGGCGGCTCCGGCGTCCTCGCACGGGGCGTCACCCGCGGCTCGGACCTGCTGCTCACCGGGGTAGGAGCCTGCGGGGAAGGGAACCACCGCGACCGCGCGCCAGGAGTGCTGCTGCGAGCACACCACGCGCGTGAAGTCGCGGCTGCCGGGCTCGGCGGTGCCACACATGCCATAGCGATCCCGGCCCTCGGGCGTGCCCAGGGCGCCGGCAAGCCGCCCGGTGAGCGGCGCGAGCTCCTCGTCGGTGGCGAGGGCGACGACGTCGCAGCGGAACCACGACGCGCCGGCGTCGGACTCCTCGACGGTCGGGGTGAACCAGACCGGGCGCAGCATCGAGAGGCGGAGGTCCTCGGTCGAGCCGCCGACGAAGGTCGCGAAGCGCTCGGGGCAGTCGGCTGCGACCTGGTCCTGCACGCGCTCGGAGTCGACGGCGAGCAGATGCCCGTCGACCACCGTGTCGAGGTCGCCCGTGGCGTAGGTCATCGCGGTGTGCGGGCGCGAGCAGCCGACCGGCTCCGCCGACGTCGTCGGTGCGACGGCGTCGGAGTACGACAGGTCGTAGCAGGCCCGGTTGGCGGGCCTCGGCGCCGCACTCGCCGTGGGCGGAGCCGCCGAGGAGGGCGAGTCCGTCGGCGACGGGTCGGAGGAGGTCGGGGCGTCGCCGCCGTCGTCCGCCGTGCACCCCGCGAGCGTCAGCAGGGAGACGAGCACCACGGCGACGAGGTGTCTCACTGGTCCGTCTTCGCCCAGCAGACCGATCGCCGGTTCCCGGCCTCCCACTCGGCCTCGTGGAACCAGGTGTAACCGAAGTCGTAGTGGATCGGGTAGTTCAGCCAGGCGCCGACCGAGGTCGAGCAGAAGTCCCGCGTCGTCACCTCCGACACCCGGTCCCCGGGGTACTCCTCGTCAGCGTCGCCCAGCGAGATGGTCGTGACCGCGCGCCACTGGTGCGGCTCGGTGCAGGGCACCTTGACCGACCCGGCGACGGTCGGGCCGTCGGCGCAGACCATCCACCGATCCTTGGGCCGCCCGGTCAGCAGTCCCTCGGCGGTGGTCGGCAGCTCGACGTACTCCTTGCTCTGCTCCCCGCCGCCGATCACGTCACAGCGGTACCACCGCGCGCCGTCGTCCCACGCCGCCTCGGTCGGCCGGAACCAGGCCCAGCTGACGATGGTGCGCATCACCAGGCTCTCGTCGGCGCCGAGGAACTCCTTGAAGGCCTTCGAGCAGGTCGTGTACGCCCACTCGCCGAGCTGCTCGTCGTCGTAGGCGACGTCGTCGAAGGTCGCCGGCAGCTGGCCGACGGCGTAGGTCTCGGCCGTGTGCGGCTCGGCGCAGTCGACGGGGTCGGTGGTGTCAGCGGGCTTGGCGACGTCCTCGAGCGTCAGCGCTCGGCAGTCCCCGAGCGTCGGCGCGGCCCCGTCGTCGGCAGGCGCGGCCTCGTCGCTCCCGCAGGCGACCAGACCGGAGAGCGCGAGCGCGATGAGAATGCCGGGCACGGCGATGCGCACGCGGTCTCCTCTCCCTCGACGGTCGGCGCGATCGTACCCCTGCGCGGACCTCAGCTCAGCAGTGCCGCCAACGTCCCACCGAGCTCGTACGCCGCGGCCTGCTCGTCCTCGCCGACCTCGCCGAGCACCTCCAGCACGTCGGCCGACTGGCTCCACGACAGCGCGCCCACGATCGCGAGCACCGACCGCACGGCACCCGCGGTGTCGTAGCGGCCGTGCACCCAGAGCCCGAACGGCTTGCGCCCGCCGGCCGCGGCGGCGGCGGAGCCGTCGTCCGAGAGTGCGCCGCCCGCCTCCAGGAAGATCGTGTCGAAGAAATGCTTGAGTGCGCCGCTCATGTAGCCGAAGTTCGCGGTGGTCCCGAGCAGGTAGCCGTCGGCCGCGAGCACGTCCTCGGCTCGGGCCTCCAACGCTGGTCGGATCACCACCTCGACGCCCTCGATGGCGTCGTCGTGCGCGCCGGCCACGACGGCATCGGTCAGCGCCCGGACCGTGGCGGTCGGGGAGTGGTGGACGATCAGCAGGCGGGACACCGAACCGACGCTAGCGGTTGTGGGCTAGGCTGGCCGGGTCATGATGCGCAACCTCCTCCTTCGTTGCCGCAGCGAGGTCTGAGCCCGAGCCGGACCCCCTCGTTGCGGAGTGAGTGCCTGCACCGGCCCCACCAGCCCCCGTCTCGGGGGCACAGCCCATCGAGGAAGCCATGACCAGCACCAGCCCCCAGCAGTCGAGCGGTATGCCGTTCGAGCGCTACGTACCCTTCATCCCCGTCCAGCTCGCCGACCGCAGCTGGCCGGACGCCACGATCACCCAGGCGCCGCGCTGGTGCGCGGTCGACCTCCGCGACGGCAACCAGGCGCTCATCGACCCGATGTCGCCGGCCCGCAAGAAGAAGATGTTCCAGCTCCTGGTCGACATGGGCTACAAGGAGATCGAGGTCGGCTTCCCGAGCGCCAGCCAGACCGACTTCGACTTCGTGCGGATGCTGATCGAGGAAGACCTGATCCCCGACGACGTGGTGATCCAGGTGCTGACGCAGGCTCGCGAGGAGCTGATCGAGCGCACCTACGAGTCGCTGCGGGGGGCGAAGCAGGCGATCGTCCACCTCTACAACTCGACCAGCGCGCTGCAGCGCCGGGTGGTCTTCGGACTCGACATGGACGGCATCGAGGACATCGCCGTGCAGGGCGCCCGGCTGTGCCGCAAGTTCGAGGAGCGGATCCCGGAGACCGAGGTGTTCTACGAATACTCCCCGGAGTCCTACACCGGCACCGAGCTCGAGTTCGCGGTCCGCGTCTGCAACTCGGTGCTCGAGGTGTTCGAGCCCAGCGCCGAGAAGCCCGTCATCATCAACCTGCCGGCCACCGTCGAGATGGCCACGCCCAACGTCTACGCCGACTCCATCGAGTGGATGGGCCGCCATCTCATCC
>JBAWHI010000484.1:0-3485 GCA_049593675.1 Nocardioides sp. | reverse complement strand
CTGATGACCGCATCCGCGGACGACGGTGGCGGCTTCGCCCCCGACTTCGACGACGAGATCGTCGCCGGCTCCTGCGTGACGCACGCGGGGACGATCCGGCACGAACCCACCCGCGCCGCTCTGGAAGGAGCCACCTGATGGACGAGGCAGTCGTCTGGCTGACGATCTTCATCCTGAGCGTCTTCGTGGGCATCGAGGTGATCTCGAAGGTCTCCTCGACCCTGCACACGCCGCTGATGTCCGGGGCGAACGCGATCCACGGGATCATCCTGCTCGGCGCCGTCCTGGTCACCGGGACGACGGACAGCGAGGTCGCCCTCGTCGTCGGGCTGATCGCCATCGTGCTGGCCGCGATCAACATGGTGGGCGGCTTCGTGGTGACGGACCGGATGCTGCAGATGTTCGTGCGCAGGAAGAGGCCGACGACCGCTCCGTCGGACGGCCCGACCGAGAGCGGGGCCGCCTGATGCCCACCTGGGTCCAGCTCGTCTACCTGGCCTGCGCGATCTGCTTCATCCTCGCGCTCAAGGGCCTCTCCGGGCCGAAGACCGCCCGGGCCGGCAACCTGATCGGCGCGGGCGCCGCCGTCGTCGCCGTGATCGTGCCGTTCCTCTACCTCGACCTCGACCACGTCCCGCTGATCCTGGGCGCGATCGCGATCGGCTCGCTCGTCGGTGCGGTCGGCGCCCGCCGGGTGCGGATGACCCAGATGCCGCAGATGGTGGCGCTGTTCAACGGCGTCGGCGGTGGCGCGGCCGCGCTGGTGGCCCTGATCGAGCTGCAGGAGATCGTCCCGCACGCCGACGAGACGAACTGGTTCATCCTCGTCGCCACGGCGTTCACGATCGTGGTCGGCTCGATCTCCTTCTCCGGCTCGGTGGTCACCTTCGCCAAGCTCCAGGAGCTGATGTCCTCGCGGCCGGTGGTCTTCCCCGGCCTCCCGGTCGCGTTCGCCGCCGCAGGCGTCGCCGTGATCGTGCTCGGCGTGCTCACCGTCACCGGTCCCACCGTCGCCATCGGCATCGTGCTCGCCCTGCTGGGCCTGCTGATCGGCGTACTCCTGGTGCTGCCGGTGGGCGGTGCGGACGTGCCGATCGTGATCTCGCTGCTCAACGCGTTCACCGGCCTGACCGTCGCGGCCGGCGGCTACGTCCTCGGCAACGTGGTGCTGCTCGTGGCCGGCACCCTCGTCGGTGCGTCCGGCACCTTCCTGACCCTCCTGATGGCCGGCGCCATGGGTCGCTCGGTCTCCAACATCCTGTTCGGCGCGCTCAGGGGCGGCTCGACGCTGGGCGCCGGCGAGGCGTCCGACCGGCCGGTGCGCAGCGCGGGACCCGAGGACGTCGCGATCCTGCTCGGCTACGCCGACCGCGTGATCATCGTCCCCGGCTACGGCCTCGCCGTGGCCCAGGCCCAGCACACGCTGCGCGAGCTGGTCGACGTGCTCGGCGCGCGGGGCACGACGGTGGACTACGCGATCCACCCGGTGGCCGGTCGGATGCCGGGGCACATGAACGTGCTGCTCGCCGAGGCGCAGGTGCCCTACGAGCAGCTGATCGAGATGGACGACATCAACGGCGAGTTCAAGCACACCGACGTCGTCTTGGTGGTCGGCGCCAACGACGTGGTCAACCCCGCCGCGAAGACCACACCCGGGGCGCCGATCTACGGCATGCCGATCCTCAACGCCGACGAGGCCCAGCAGATCGTCTTCATGAAGCGCTCGATGCGGCCGGGCTTCGCCGGCATCGAGAACGAGCTGCTCTTCGACCCCAAGACCACGCTGCTCTTCGGCGACGCCAAGGACTCCCTCGGCAAGCTGCTGAGCGCGGTCAAGACCCTCTGAGCGTGGGCGCCCGGCCGCCGGGGGTCGGGTGCCGGGGGTCGGGTGCCGGGGGTCGGGTGCCGGGGGGTCGGGTGCCGGGGGTCGTGTCGGCGGGTGTCGGGTGGTCGGCGGGTGACCCCCGCCGTACTCGGTCGTTGGACGGGCATGACAGACGACGACGACCGTCTCGGTCGCCCCGACGGGCACCGCTACGACGCCCCGGAGCCCGACGAGACCCGGGTCAGCAAGGAGTGGGTCTACGCCATCCTCGGCATCCTCGTCCTGGTGTTGATGGTCCTGATCGCCACCGGCACGGTGCAGATCTTCCCGGGCGGCTGACGGCTCGGGGATGAATCCCCGGTCGGCCGGGGATTCATGACGTTGTCAGGCGTTGCAACCCCTGACAACGTCAGGCATCCCCGGTCAGCCGGGGATTCAAGTGACAGTTGGGACGACGCCTCAGCCCACCACGCCGTACAACCGGTCGCCGGCGTCGCCGAGGCCGGGGACGATGTAGCCCTTCTCGTTGAGCCGCTCGTCCATCGCAGCGGTCACGACGGTGACCGGCACGTCGAGACCCTCGAGCTCCTGCTCGAGCCGGGCGCAGCCCTCGGGGGCGACGAGGAGGCAGATCGCGGTGATGTCGTTGGCGCCACGGTCGGTGAGGAACTTGATGGCCGCGGCCAGGGTGCCGCCGGTGGCCAGCATCGGGTCGAGCACGTAGCACTGGCGCCCGGACAGGTCGTCGGGCAGGCGCTCGGCGTAGGTGGACGCCTCGAGCGTGTCCTCGTTGCGGATCATGCCCAGGAAACCGACCTCGGCCGTCGGCAGGAGCCGCATCATCCCGTCGAGCATGCCGAGACCCGCGCGCAGGATCGGCACCACCAGCGGCTTCGGGGTGGCCAGCGAGACCCCGGTCGTGGGGGACACCGGCGTGACGATGTCGTACGGCGAGACCCGGACGTCGCGCGTCGCCTCGTAGGCGAGCAGGGTGACCAGCTCGTCGGCGAGGCGGCGGAACGTCGGCGAGTCGGTGTTCTCGTCGCGCAGGTGGGTCAGCTTGTGGGCGACCAGCGGATGGTCGACGACGTGGGTGCGCATGGTCGGAACCCTAGTGGTTGGACGCCGAAAGGGGGTTGGCCCCGGTGCACCGGTCTGCCACTCTGGAACGCGACCGGGACCCCACGCAGCCGCACGGATCGGAGGACTGCCATGGCCGACCAGACCGAGGGCATCGACTTCGCCCTGGCTGCCTTCCGCGAGGACGGGTCCTGGAGCGTGCAGGAGCTCGCCCACGACCTGCTCGCCGACATCGACATGGTCATCCATGCGCTGCGCCGCTTCCCGAGCGACACAGGCGCGGTCGGGCTCATCGCGATCGATGAGGACTTCTTCCTGATCGTCCGGGTCGTGGGCTCGACGACCCGCGTCCTGCTCTCCGACATCACGGCCGCCGACGAGTGGGAGCTGGCGAGCTCGGCCGTCGACTTCCTCGGACTCCCGCAGCCCGAGGACGAGGACGAGCAGCTGCCCGCCGGCGATCTCGACCTGCTCGGCGATCTCGGGATGCACGCGATGGACCTGGGCGTGCTGCTCGACGACTTCGACCTCTATCCCGACGAGATGCTGTCCGACATCGCCCGCAAGCTCGGCTTCGGCA
>JBAWHI010000483.1:0-4956 GCA_049593675.1 Nocardioides sp. | reverse complement strand
GGCCCGCTCCGGGTCGCCGGTCGCCCGGCGGGCCCGGCGGGCAGCGCGAATCTGGCCGGGGTGCGCATAGAGGTTGAGCAGCGCGGCCAGGTCGTCGAGCGCCTCGCCGACCGATCGGACGACCAGGAAGCCCACCATCCGCAGCAGCGTCCCGAAGAAGAGCCGCACCACGAGCCAGGGCAGCGCCCGGCCCCGGGCGTTGGCGAGCAGCGTGTAGAGCGCGGCCCGGCGCTCCTGGTAGTGCGTGTGCCGTCCCGTCAGCGGGGTCCGCCGTACGCCGCGGTGCGCGGCCTCGGCGTGGAAGACGATCGCCTGGGGCACCACCAGGGTCCGGTGGCCCGCGGCGGCCGCTCGCCAGCCGAAGTCGATGTCGTTGCCGAAGATCGGCAGCTGGTCGTCGAAGCCGCCGAGCCCCTCCAGGACCGAGCGCCGCACCAGCATGCCGGCGGTGTTGACCGCGAGGACCTGACGAACCTCGTCGTGCTGACCCTGGTCGTACTCACCGCGCTCGAGGCCGGTCTCGCGGCGGCCCGTGCCCGACATGGTGACCCCCAGCTCGAGCAGCCGGCGCAGCGAGGGCCACTCCCGCAGCTTGGGTCCCAGGACGTCCGCGGTCGGGTCGTCGTCCGCGGCCGCGAGCAGCGCGCTGAGCGCACCGGGGTCGGGGTTGGCGTCGTCGTGGAGGATCCACACCCACTCGCTGGTGGATCCGGCCTCGCGCATCCGCGCCAGACCGAGCTCGACCGCTGCGGGGAACGAGGTCGATCCCGGGGCGCGGAGCACGTCGTCGTAGGCCTGCTCGAGCAGGTCGGCGCTCTCGTCCTTGCTGCCGGTGTCGACGGCGACCACGGCGTCGACGGCGGTTTGCTGCTCGCTCAGACCCGCGATGACGGCGGGGAGCCAGCGACTGCCGTCATGACTGACGAGCAGCGCCGTGACGGAGGAAACCACGGGGCGAACCCTAACGGCCCGAGCGGCCATCGGGCGCATGCACCCGGTGGGGTGCCCCTCGCGGGACACCCCGTCCGAGGTACGTCAGACGGCGCGCTTCTTCAGCTTGCGGCGCTCCCTCTCGGAGAGACCGCCCCAGATGCCGAAGCGCTCGTCGTTCATCAGTGCGGACTCGAGGCAGTCATCGCGCACCTCGCATGTCAGGCAGACCTTCTTGGCCTCCCTCGTCGATCCACCCTTCTCGGGGAAGAACGCCTCGGGATCGGTCTGCGCACACAGTGCGCGATCCTGCCAACCTGCATCCTCGGCGTCCCCGTCGAGGAGAAATAGTTCTCTCACGGCTTTCGCCCTTTCGACCCGGTACTGCTCCCACATCCCCGGTTCCCCCACGGTCCCGTGTGACGGGCCCGGATCACTGCGAGGGAAACGCGAACGACACTGTGGGAATTACATGCCTGTCGTACCCCGAAAGTCAACCCCGGATCTGCTATGGACGGCCGACCGGGGCGAGCCGGGACACCCGCTGTGCGGCAAGGTATCCGCATGCAGAACATCACGGTGCTCTCGGGGGGGATGGGCGGGGCCCGCTTCCTCCAGGGCCTCCTGCACGCGATCGCGAGCGACCGACTGCCCGGCTTCGGAGCCGACACGACCGTCACGGTCGTCGCGAACACCGCCGACGACCTGTGGATCCACGGACTGAAGGTCTGCCCCGACCTCGACACCGTCATGTACACGCTCGGTGACGGGATCGACCTCCACCGCGGCTGGGGCCGGCGCGAGGAGTCGTGGAGCGTGAAGGAGGAGCTGGCGGCGTACGGCGTGGAGCCGACCTGGTTCGGGCTCGGTGACCGCGACGTCGCCACGCACCTGGTGCGCACCCAGATGCTGGACGCCGGCTACCCCCTGTCGCAGGTCACCGAGGCGCTCTGCCGTCGCTGGCTCGCCCCCACCTTCGGCGACCGGCTGCGGCTGCTGCCGATGACCGACGACCGGGTCGAGACCCATGTCGCGATCGCGGACGCCGACACCGCGAGCGGACGCCGGGTCGTGCACTTCCAGGAGTACTGGGTGCGGCTGCGCGCCGCGGTCCCCGCCGAGGCCGTCGTGTTCGTGGGCCTCGACGACGCGGCGCCGGCGCCCGGCGTCGTCGACGCCATCACCGACGCGGACCTGGTGCTCCTGCCGCCGTCGAACCCGGTGGTCTCGGTCGGCACCATCCTCGGTGTGCCGCGGGTCCGCGAGGCGCTGGTCGCCACCAAGGCGCCGGTCGTCGGCCTGTCCCCCATCGTCGGTGGCACCCACGTGCGTGGCATGGCCGAGCAGATGCTGAGGTCCATCGAGGTCGAGGTCAGCGCCGCCGGCGTCGGCCTGCACTACGGGAGCCGGACCGACGGCGGCGTCCTCGACGGCTGGCTGGTCGACGAGACCGACGCCGACCAGGTCGGCCGGATCGAGGCGGGCGGACTGTCCTGCCGCGCGGTCCCCCTGATGATGACCGACCCCGACGCCACCGCGACGATGGCCGCTGCCGCGGTGGAGCTGGTCCGTCGATGACCCGGGTCGAGGTGGTCGCGCCCGACGGCGCGCCCGAGGTCGCGCCGGGCGCCGACCTGGTGGAGATCCTGCTGCCGCTGGTCAGCCTGGAGGACGGCGACGTCGTCGTCGTCACCAGCAAGGTCGTCAGCAAGGCCGAGCGCCGGGCCCGGAGGGGCACCCGCGACGACGTGCTCGCCGGCGAGACCGCCCGCGTCGTCGCTCGTCGCGGGCCGACCTCGATCGTGCGCACCCGGCACGGGCTGACGATGGCGGCCGCCGGCATCGACAACTCGAACGTCCCGGCCGGCACCGTCATCCTGCTCCCCGAGGACCCGGACGCCTCCGCACGCCGACTGCGTGCCGGCATCCGGCACCGCACCGGACGCAACGTGGCCGTGATCGTCACCGACACCGCCGGTCGGGCCTGGCGCGAGGGCCAGACCGACATCGCCATCGGTGCGGCGGGTCTGCTGGTCGCCGAGGCGTACGCCGGCCGCACGGATGCCCACGGCAACGAGCTCGCCGTCACCCTGCCCGCGGTGGCCGACGAGATCGCCGGGATGGCCGAGCTCGCCCAGGGCAAGCTCGGCGGGCGGCCCTTCGCCGTGGTCCGCGGACGCTCCGACCTGGTGCTGCCTCCCGAGGACGACGGACCGGGCGCGCGCACGCTGATCCGTCCTGAGGGTGCCGACCTGTTCGGCTTCGGGGCCCGTGAGGCCGTGGTCCGCGCCCTCCGGGGCGACCCCGACGACCAGGTCGTGTTCGGTGCGCCCGCCGCCGCCGGGGAGCTGGCCGACGCGATCACCCAGGTCCTCGGGCTGGTGCCGTCACACTCGGCCCGGGACGGGGGCACGCTCCTGGTGACCTATCCACGGGGCCTGGCTCGCGCGCTGCGTGCGCTCGCGTTCGCCCACGGGTGGGACGTCCTCGACACCGATTCCCCGAGCGATGCCCGGTTGCGACCGGGCCGCCCGTAGACTCTGCCGTCGTCGTCTCAGCAGCAGGGGAATCAAGCCGTGGCCAAGCCCGCCAAGTCCGACCGCCGTGCCGTCATCGACCAGATGCGCAAGAAGCAGAAGAACGCCGACCGCAATCGCAACTTCGCGATCGTCGGCGTCTGCGTGCTGATCGCCGCCCTCATCCTCGGCGCCGCGGTCTTCCCGATCCTCAAGGACAAGTGGGACGAGCGCGCCTATGCCGACAAGGCGGTCGCCGAGATCGGGGCGGCGGCGTCGAGCTGCCAGGAGATCGAGACGAAGAAGGCCGACGGCAACCAGGACCACGTCCCCGTGGACACCCCGGTGGAGTACACCACCGCTCCCCCGGCCTTCGGCGCCCACTGGAACGAGGCCGGCATCGCGCCCGCCTCGTTCACCCGCAAGCTCTACACCGACGACCGTCCTCCGCTCGAGGCGCTCGTGCACAACCTCGAGCACGGCTACACGATCCTCTGGTACGACGAGACGATCGCCGACGACGACGTCGCCATGGACGAGCTCGCCGCCATCGCCGACAAGTTCTCCGAGGAGGGCGAGGAGAACTTCCGCGACAAGTTCATCGCGGCGCCGTGGACGTCCGACGACGAGAACGGCGAGACGTTCCCCGAGGGCCAGCACGTCGCGTTCACGCACTGGTCGATCGGCGGCGAGGGCCAGGAGGACACCAGCAAGCAGCAGGGCGTCTTCCAGTACTGCTCCGAGGTCAGCGGTGAGGCCCTGGACTCGTTCATGAAGGAGTACCCCTACTTCGACTCCCCCGAGCCCGGAGCGATGTGAGCTGCCGGTGTCTCCCGAGCTCGCTCGGGCGACACCGAAGCCGCAGCCAGGTCGAGTAGCCGCGCGACTGAGGAACGAAGTCGCGACCGGCGTATCGGGACCTGTCAGGTCAAGTCCGCGCGGCCGGACTCCTTCAGCTCCGCCACCACCTTCTTGACGTCCTGGGCTCGCGCCCGAGTGGTGACCAGCAGGGCGTCGGGGGTGTCCACGACGACCACGTCGTCGAGGCCGACGACGGCCACGACCCGACCGGCCGCGGGTACGACGAGGCCGCTGGCGTCCACGGCGACCACCCGCTCCGCATCACCGAGGACGGTGGTCGCGGCGGCGTCCTCGCCGAGCAGGGAGGCCAGCGAGTCGAAGTCGCCCACGTCCTCCCAGCGGAAGGTGGACGGGACGCACACGACACGACCGGCGTCGGCAGCAGGCTCCGCCACCGCGTGGTCGAGCGCGATCTTCGGCAGCTCCGGCCAGATGTCGTCGAGCCGCGCCGGATCCGCCGCGATCGCGCGCAGGGCGACCGCGAAGTCCGGGTGCCAGCGGCCCAGCAGGTCGAGCAGCACGGTCGGCCGCACGATGAACATGCCGGCGTTCCAGCGGAACCGGCCGGTCGCCAGGTAGTCGGTGGCGGTCGCGACCGACGGCTTCTCGACGAACTCCCGCACCACCTGGGCGCCGGCATGCCCGGCCA
>JBAWHI010000482.1:0-2952 GCA_049593675.1 Nocardioides sp. | reverse complement strand
AGGTGCCGAGCGAGATCGCGGCGGCCGCGGAGAAGATCACCCAGGTCGGGAGCGGGTCGCCCTCGGCGACGTACCCACCGGTGAGCAGCGCCAGGAAGATGACACCCATCGTCTTCTGGGCGTCCTGCAGGCCGTGGCCGAGCGCCATCGCCGCCGCTGAGACGGTCTGGGCGAGCCGGAAGCCGCGCTGGACCCGGTGCTGGTTGCGCCGCCGGAAGGCCCACATGATCGCGATCATCAGCGCGAACGCCGCGGCGAAGCCGAAGATCGGCGAGGCCAGCATCGGCAGGATGACCTTGTCGACCAGGACGCTCCACTCGACGATCGAGCCGGAGGCGACCGCGGCGCCGATCAGGCCACCGATGAGGGCCTGGGAGGAGGACGACGGCAGGCCGTAGTACCAGGTGATCAGGTTCCACGCGATCGCCCCGAGCAGGCCGGACATCACGATCACCAGACCGTGGGTGTCGTCGGGGACGCTGATCACGCTGCTGATCGTCTTGGCGACCTCCTGACCGAGGAAGGCGCCGACGAAGTTCATGATCGCGGCCATGCCGAGTGCGACCCGAGGGGTCAGCGCCCGGGTGGAGACCGACGTGGCGATGGCGTTGGCCGCGTCGTGGAAGCCGTTGGTGTAGTCGAAGACCAGGGCAACGACAACGACCGCGATGACGATCGCAAGTTCCATGGAGGCTCAGGACTCCTTGACGGCGATCTGCTCCACGATGTTGGCGACCTTCTCGAACGCGTCGATCGCCTCCTCGAGGGACTCCACGATGTCCTTGAGCTTGAGCACCTCGATGGTCTTGAACTCGCCGCTGAAGAGCTTCGCCAGGGTCCGGCGGTGGTTCTTGTCGCCGGCGTTCTCGAGACGGTTGATCTCGATCCAGTACTCCTCGAGCGACTGCATCGCCTGCAGGTTCGGCATCGCGGCGGCGGTGAGCTCGGCGCAGCGCTGCAGCACCTCGACCTGGGTCGACAGCTCCGGGGGCAGCACCTTCACCTCGTAGAGCAGGATCAGGTCGACGGCCTCGTCCATCATGTCCATGACGTCGTCGAGGCCCGAGCCGAGGTTGTAGATGTCCTCGCGGTCGAACGGCGTCACGAAGGTCGAGTTCACCTTGCGGATCAGCTCGTGCGTGGTCTCGTCAGCGGAGTGCTCCGCCTCCCGCATCCGCCGCGCCACATCGGCGTGGTCGGCGCCCTCGGCGAGCATCTCGGCCAGCAGGTCGGCGCCCACCACGAGGTGCTCGGCGGCCTTGGTGAAGAGGTCGTAGAAGGACGTGTCGACGGGTCGGAATCGCAAACCCACGGCTAACTCCTGAGGAGGAGGAAAAGAACGCTGAACAGACTAGAGGCACGCGAGCCGAATCGCGCAAGTGGGAGTCGGTCCCTCTCGTGATCTGCCTCGGGTCTACCTCCGGCGCCGCTGCTGGTCGATGAGTCGCTCCTGGAGATGGACCGAGCCGTCGTTGCGGGTCCAGACGCCCTCGCTGTCGAGCTCCCAGGCGTTGGTCCCGGGATCGAAGGCGAGGTCCAGGAGGTCCTGCACCGCGGTGACCTCGGCCTCGCCGGGCAGCCGCACCAACACCTCGACGCGACGGTCCAGGTTGCGGTGCATCATGTCGGCGGAGCCGATCCACGCCTCACGCTCGCCGCCGTTGTCGAACCAGAAGACCCGGCTGTGCTCCAGGAACCGGCCCAGCACCGAGCGCACCGTGATGGTCTCGGACAGGCCGGGCACGCCGGGTCGCAGCGAACAGATGCCGCGCACCAGCATCTCCACGGGTACGCCCTCCTGCGAGGCGAGGTAGAGCGCGTCGATGATGGCCTCGTCGACCACGGAGTTGGCCTTGAGCCGGATCCGCGCGGGCCGGCCGGCCTGGTGGTGGGCGATCTCACGGTGGATCCGGTCGACCAGGCCGGTCCGGATCGAGTCGGGGGCGACCATCAGCTCGTCGTACGTCGCGTTGCGCGACCAGCCGGAGAGGTTGTTGAACAGGTGGGCGACGTCCTCGCCGATCCGCTCGTTGACGGTGATCAGGCCGAGGTCCTCGTAGAGCCGTGAGGTCTTCGGGTTGTAGTTGCCGGTGCCGATGTGGGTGTAGCGGCGGATGCCGCCGCCGCTGCCGCCCTCGTCGCGCACGACCATCGCGAGCTTGCAGTGCGTCTTGAGGCCGACCAGGCCGTAGACCACGTGGCAGCCGGCCTGCTCGAGCTTGCGGGCCCAGCGGATGTTGGCCTGCTCGTCGAAGCGCGCCTTGATCTCGACGATCACCAGCACCTGCTTGCCGGCCTCGGCGGCGTCGATGAGGGCATCGATGATCGGCGAGTCGCCGGAGGTCCGGTAGAGCGTCTGCTTGATCGCCAGCACGTGCGGGTCGGCGGCCGCCTGCTCGATGAAGCGCTGCACCGAGGTGGCGAACGAGTCGTAGGGGTGGTGCAGGAGGACGTCGCGGCGCCGGGCCGCCTTGAAGACGTCGACGGGTGCGGCGGACTCCACCTCGGCGAGCCGGGAGTGGGTGGTCGGCAGGAACGCGGGGTACTTCAGCTCCTGGCGGGGCAGGTCGGCGATGTCGTGCAGGCCGCGCAGGTCGAGGGGTCCACGCAGCTTGAAGACCTCCTCGTCGGAGACCCCGAGCTCGGAGACCAGCAGCTCGAGCACCTGCGGGGCGATCGACTCCTCGACCTCGAGCCGCACCGGCGGGCCGAACCGGCGGCGCAGCAGCTCCTTCTCGAGGGCGGCGAGCAGGTTCTCGGCGTCGTCCTCCTCGACCTCGAGGTCCTCGTTGCGGGTCACCCGGAAGGTGTGCACCTCGAGCACCTCCATGCCCGGGAACAGCCGCTTGAGGTGCTCGCCGATGACGTCCTCGAGCGGCACGAAGCGCTGGTTGCCGACCGGCACGAAGCGGGCGAAGATCGGCGGCACCTTGACCCGGGCGAAGTGGTCCT
>JBAWHI010000481.1:0-2101 GCA_049593675.1 Nocardioides sp. | reverse complement strand
CCCCGAAGGTCGGCGCTGAGGGACCGGGCTACGTGCAGCCCGATTCCCTCCCCGGCCGAGCCCGGTCCACTCTGTCTCCACTCAAAGATACGTGACCGCAGCGCAGGAGGGACCCCAGGACCGTTGTCGGACACCGCGATCTCGGTCCAGGGCGGCGACGAGCGGACCAGGAGGGCCACCCGACTCCCGCGGCCGTGCCGGAAGGCGTTCTCAAGCAGGATGTTGACGATCTCGGCGATGTCGTCGGCGCGACCGACCGCGGTGCAGCCGGTGGAGATCCAGTCGATGGGGCGACCTTGCTCGCGATGCCGGACCACGAGCGGGTCGAGAGTGACGTCGAGGTCGACCTCGAGGATCGGTCGGTCCGTGGACCGCTGCATCAGTCGTTCGAGCCGGGCGATCTCGAGATCCATCATCTGCCGGACCCGGGCCTGCCGCACGGGGGACACCGACGAGCCGGTGCCGACGACCTGGGCGGCGGTCGAGATCCCGGAGATCGTGGCTCGGATCTCGTGGAGCTCCGCGCGGTCGGCGCGCGCTCCGGCCTCCATCCGCTTCACCTGGTCGTACAGGACGGACAGGGCGGCACGGTTCTCTCGGATGGACAGCCGGACGAGCGCGATCGCCAGGGAGAGCAGCACGGTCGCAGCGGCCAGGTTGCAGCCCGTCGAGACGAGGGCTCCGATCGGGTTCTCCTGGGGGACCGGGTACGCCGCCGCGTGGGCCAGTCCGAAGAACGCGAAGGCGATCCCGAGCCGGCGGCACACCCAGCGCGGCGCGCGCGGGAAGGAGGCGACGCCGACCGCGATCGTGAGGTCGAGCAGGAGCGTGATGACCGCGAGTCGGTGCAACTGGCCGACGGGCAGGTCGAGGCCGGGGGTCGACATCAGGACGACGTACCTCCCGAGGAAGAGGACCGTCCCCACCGCGACGCCGGTGGCCAGTGGATCGAAACGGAGGCGCCGGGTGGCCAGGATGACCACGGTCAGCACGCCGACGTTGAGCGCCAGCTGGGTCACCAGCACCAGGCCCGGGCGCTCGTCGACCCGCGTGGGGTCGCTCGCGATCAGCCCGGCCATCGCGAGCCAGTGAACGGACATCGCCGACAGGCCGACCACCAGCCAGGCCAGGGGACCGCCGGTCGTCAACCGCCAGTGGATGTAGAGCAGGACGCTCGACACCAGGGCGATGATCGCGGTCAGCACGGCACTGTTGCGGGCGACGTCCTTCGCCGGAACCCCGGTGGGTTCGATCAGGACCATGACGGCCAGCACCAGCACGATCGCGATGCACACACCGGCGGTCTCCCACCAGCGCCAGATGAGCGGCGGGACCCGCAGCCCCAGCGGTCGGCGCGGCCGACGCGATCGGGGAGGAGTGGCGGGTGCTGCGACGAGGTCCAACTCCTCGCCGACCGGAAGTGGCAGAGGCGAGGTGATGTCGGGGACGACTCGCCCCTCCGTCACACGCCCCACCACCGTGTTCATGGGGGCGAGTCTTCTGGCCGGTGTTGGCGGCCGTGACCACAACTGGGTGGGTATACCACAAATTAGGGAGTGTTCATCGAAAGAGGGCGCCGACCCACCGACCCTGTTTCCCAGCTCGTGGCGACGCAGTCGGCATGGCCTGCTGCGGTCCACAGCGCACGCCGATCTCGGGGGACCAGACGGCGCGCGACCTCGGATGCTGGGGGCTTGGGTGGGCCGGTGGGCCGGCTCGCCTCAACGATGGCGGGGGTGCGGGTGGGGACGCATCCCCGATGTAGGGGAACTGCCCTCGCCGACCCACCCGGCGGCCTTGCGCCGCGCCACGCTGCATCTGATGGATCCCATTCTCTCGGGCGTCGGAAGCCCAGCGATCCTGGTCGCGGTGGCGTCGAACCTCAGGCTCGTGACTGAGTCGGTCGCCGCCATGTTGGAGCGGTGCGGCTTCCGGGTCGCCCGCGTCAGCTGGCCGGGACGCGAGCAGGGCCCTGGCATGGTCCGCGAGATAGCGGAGGTCAGGCCCGACGTCGCCTTGCTCGTCTGCGAGGTAGGCGACGACGGCGACGCGGCCGCGGTCGCCGAGGTTCGAGGGGTGATCGACGGGTGGCAGGGGCCGG
>JBAWHI010000480.1:0-6887 GCA_049593675.1 Nocardioides sp. | reverse complement strand
GAGCTCGACCACTACGTCAACCTGCGGCCGTCGCGGATCTTCCCGGGCGCCACGTCGCCCCTCGCCGGCCACGTCGTTGGCGGGGTGGAGGTCGACTTCGTCGTGGTGCGTGAGGGCACCGAGGGTCCCTACACGGGCAACGGCGGCGCGCTGCGGGTGGGCACGCCGCACGAGGTGGCGACCGAGGTCTCGGTCAACACCGCCTTCGGTGTCGAGCGGGTCGTCCGCGACGCCTTCGCCCGCGCCCAGCGGCGCCCGCGCAAGAAGCTGACGCTGGTCCACAAGACCAACGTGCTCGTGAACGCCGGCGCCGTGTGGTGGCGGCTGTTCCAGGAGGTGGCCGCGGAGTACCCCGATGTCACCACCGACTACATGCACATCGACGCGGCGATGATCTTCATGACCACCGACCCCGCCCGCTTCGACGTGATCGTCACCGACAACCTCTTCGGCGACATCATCACCGACCTCGCCGCCGCCATCACCGGTGGCATCGGCCTGGCCGCGTCCGGCAACGTGAACCCCGACCGGACGGCCCCGTCCATGTTCGAGCCGGTGCACGGTTCGGCGCCCGACATCGCGGGCCAGCAGAAGGCCGACCCGACCGCCGCGATCCTCTCCGCGTCGCTGCTGCTCGACCACCTCGGGTACGCCGAGGCCGCGGCCACCATCGAGACGGCGGTCGTCGAGGACCTCGCTGCCCGGACGGCCGGCACCACCCGGCGCACCTCCGAGGTGGGCGACGCCATCGCGGCGCGCATCGCGTAGGCACGCCTCGTCGAGGTGCCCATTTCGTAGGAAGGCCTACTAAGTTGTCCCCCATGGAGATCAGCACCACCACGTCGAGCTCTCCGGCCTCGGACGAGCGTCTCGCCGAGATCCTCGCCAACCCGGGCTTCGGCCTGCACTTCACCGACCACATGTTCACGGTCGAGTGGACGCCGGACGCCGGGTGGCACGACGCTCGCATCGAGCCCTACGGCCCCCTCACGCTCGACCCGGCGACCGCGGTCCTGCACTACGCGCAGGAGACCTTCGAGGGCATGAAGGCCTACCGGCGCGACGACGGGTCGATCTGGTCCTTCCGGCCCGAGGAGAACGCCGCGCGGATGGTGCGCTCCAGTCACCGGCTCGCACTCCCGGTGCTCCCGGTCGAGGAGTTCGTCCAGGCGGTCGACGCCCTGGTCGCTGCCGACCAGCGCTGGGTGCCGGACGGGGTGGGGGAGAAGAGCCTCTACCTGCGCCCGTTCATGTTCGCCTCCGAGGCCTTCCTCGGGGTGCGCCCGGCCCAGCACGTCACGTTCATGGTGATCGCCAGCCCCGCGGGCGCCTACTTCAAGGGCGGGGTCAAGCCGGTCAGCCTGTGGCTGACCGAGGAGTACACCCGCGCCGGCCGCGGCGGCATGGGCGCGGCCAAGACCGGCGGCAACTACGCCAGCTCCCTGGTCGCCCAGCAGGAGGCCACCCGCCACGGCTGCGACCAGGTCGTCTTCCTCGACGGCCAGGAGGGCCGCTACGTCGAGGAGCTCGGCGGGATGAACCTCTACTTCGTCCACGACGACGGCCACATCGTCACGCCCGCGACCGGCACCATCCTCGAGGGCATCACCCGCTCGAGCATCATCGAGCTGGCCGGCAAGCTCGGCCACCAGGTCGAGGAGCGGAGGTTCTCCATCGACGAGTGGCGCGAGGGCGTCACCAGCGGCCGGATCACCGAGATCTTCGCCTGCGGCACCGCAGCCGTGGTGACGCCGGTCGGCGAGCTGATGTGGGACGGCGGCCAGGTCGCGGCCCCGCAGAGCACCGACCTCACCATGCGGATCCGCCAGGCCCTCGTGGACATCCAGTACGGCCGGGCCGAGGACACCTTCGGCTGGATGCACCGGATCGCCTGACCGGATCCGCGCCCGTCGCCGGGTAGCCTCGCCCCGTGACGACGGTCGGCGGGTACACCCTGCTCAGCCGGCTCGGGGAGGGCGGCATGGGGGTCGTCCATCTCGCGCGCCGCGGCCCCGCCGGCCAGCGGGTCGCACTCAAGGTGCTGCGGCCGCACATCGTCGGTGACGACGAGGCCCGCCAGCGGCTCGAGCGGGAGGTCGGCTCGCTGAGCCGGATCCGCAGCCAGTGGGTCGCCGAGATCGTCGACGCCGACCCGTGGGCCGAGATCCCGTACGTCGCCACCCGCTACGTGCCCGGCCTCTCGCTGCACGACCTGGTGATCGAGGAGGGACCGGTCGAGGGCGACGACCTCATCTGGTTGGCCGGCTGCCTCGCCGAGGGCGTCGCCTCGGTGCACGCGGTCGGTGTGCTGCACCGCGACATCAAGCCCTCGAACGTGCTGATGGAGGGCCGCACGCCCATCCTGATCGACTTCGGCCTTGCCCGCGTCGCCGACGACCCCAAGCTCACCCACACCGGCTGGCTGCTCGGCACGCCGGGCTACCTCGCGCCGGAGATCCTCTACGGCGACGACGCCACCGCCGCCTCCGACGTGCACTCGTGGGCCTCGACCGTCGCCTACGCGGGCACCGGCAGCTCGCCCTTCGGCCGAGGACCGGCGATGGCCATCATGGACCGGGTCCGTCGCGGCCAGTTCGACGTGGACGGCCTGCCCGACGACCTCGGCGACGTGGTCGCTGCCGCCCTCGACCCGGAGCCGCGCAACCGGCCGACCCTCGAGCAGATCCTCGCCTGGCTGCGCCCGACGACCACGAGGCGCGGCGAGCAGCGCGCAGCGCCGCCGACCGGTCCGGAGCACGACCCCTACACGGTGCCGCTGGCCCTGGCCGCCCAGGCCGGCGCCGACGACGCGACCGACGTGTGGCCAGGTCACGACCAGGCCGAGCCGCACACGCTCGCCCTCACCTCCTACGAGGGGCTGCCGGCCGCCGAGCCGGGCCCGCCGCCGCGAGCGCCCTTCGCGGTGCGGATCCGGCGGGGCACCCTGCTCTCGGCGCTCGCGCTCGCGGCGGGAGCCGGCTGCGCGGCGTACCCCTGGCTGGTGTCCGGCCTGCTGCTCGTCCTGGTCTGGCTGCTGCGCAGCGGGTCGATGGCCGGATCGGCGCGCGACCAGCGGCGCGAGCAGCGCGGCCACCGGTGGTACGACGGTGTGCAGCTCCTCCTCGCCACTCCCTGGCACCTGGTGCAGTCGATCCCGAGCACCCTGGTGCTGTGGCTGTGGAGCCTCGGGCTCGCGGTCGCCGCAGCCCTGGTCTGCTACGCCGTCGCGACCGGACTCGAGCTCGCACTCTTCGTCTGCGGTGCGACGCTCGCCGTCGCGCTGTGGTCGGGCCCGGGGGGATCCCGGGTGCGGGGTCCGGTGTCGCGGATGGTCAACCCGCTCGCTGCCGACGTCGGCTACTGGCTCGCGGCGCTGGCGGTCGTGCTCGGACTGAGCGTGTCGCTCCTCGTGCTGGTCGACACGTCGGGGATCGGGTGGGCGCCCGCAGACGGGCGCCCGGATCCCGAGATCCCTCGCCCGTGAGTCGGCCGCCGTGGCACGATGGTCTCGTGCACCACCGGCAGATCATCATTTCCTAGCGCGTCGACGCTCCCACCAGGGCAGCCCGACGCGCCAACCTCTCGTTCCCCCGAGAGGTTTTTTTGTGCTCCGAGACAGAAAGAAACCCGATGGACCTCCACGGCGCGTTCCACGTCTACGACACCACCCTGCGCGACGGTGCCCAGCAGGAGGGCCTCAGCCTCTCCGTCGCCGACAAGCTGTCGATCGCCCGGCAGCTCGACGACCTGGGCGTCGGCTACATCGAGGGGGGCTGGCCGGGCGCCAACCCCAAGGACACCGAGTTCTTCCGCCGGGCCGCGCAGGAGCTCGACCTCAAGCACGCGAAGCTCGCGGCGTTCGGCGCGACCCGGCGCGCGGGCGTCAAGGCCGCCGACGATCCGCTGGTCGCCGCCCTGCGCGACAGCGGCGCTCCGGTCGTGACCCTGGTGGCGAAGTCGCACGACCGGCACGTCGAGCTCGCGCTGCGCACCACCCTCGAGGAGAACCTCGCGATGGTCCGCGACACCGTCTCCCACCTGCGCGCCGAGGGGCAGGAGGTGTTCCTCGACGCGGAGCACTTCTTCAACGGCTACCGCGACAACCGCGACTACGCGCTCGAGGTGCTGCGCACGGCCTACGACGCGGGGGCCTCGGTCATCGCGCTCTGCGACACCAACGGCGGGATGCTGCCGGACTGGGTCGCCGACACCGTGCACGACGTGATCGAGTCGACCGGGGTGCGGGTCGGCATGCACGCGCACAACGACACGGGCTGCGCGATCGCGAACACCCTCGCCGCGGTCGACGCCGGCGCGACCCACGTCCAGGGCTGCATCAACGGCTACGGCGAGCGCACCGGCAACGCCGACCTGGTCGCCGTGGTCGCCAACCTCGAGCTCAAGCTCGACCAGCAGGTGCTGCCGCCGGGCCTGCTCGGCGAGGCGACCCGGATCGCGCACGCGGTCGCCGAGGTCACCAACTTCCCGCCCGCCTCGCGACAGCCCTACGTCGGTGCGTCGGCCTTCACCCACAAGGCCGGTCTGCACGCGAGCGCGATCAAGGTCGACCCGAACCTCTACCAGCACATGGACCCCTCCGGCGTCGGCAACGACATGCGGCTGCTGGTCTCCGACATGGCCGGCCGCGCCTCGATCGAGCTCAAGGGCCGCGAGCTCGGCTTCGACCTCTCCGGCGACCGCGAGCTGGTCACGCGGATCACCGACCGCGTGAAGGTGCTGGAGAACGGGGGACACACCTTCGAGGCCGCGGACGCCTCCTTCGAGCTGCTCCTGGTCGAGGAGGTCGAGGGCGTGCGCCCGTCGTACTTCGACGTGGAGTCGTGGCGTGTCATCACCGAGACCCGGCCCTCCGAGGAGGCGGTCTCCGAGGCGACGGTCAAGCTGCGGGCGGGCGGGGTCCGCTACGTCGTGACCGGCGAGGGCAACGGTCCGGTGAACGCCCTCGACCACGCCCTGCGCGAGGCGATCGGACAGGCCTACCCGGAGGTCGCGAAGTTCGAGCTGATCGACTACAAGGTCCGCATCCTCGACCAGGGCCACGGCACCGACGCGATCACCCGCGTGCTGATCGAGACCAGCGACGGCGAGTCGTCGTGGGTCACGGTCGGCGTCGGGGCGAACGTGATCGAGGCGTCGTGGGGTGCGCTGGTCGACGGCGTGACCTTCGGGCTGCGGCGCCAGCAGGTCTGATCGCTCAGCGGCCGGCGATGCGCCGGGCCAGGTCGACCCAGCCGTCGTAGAACCGGTCGATGGGGAAGCCGTCGACCGACACCTGCTCGAGGATCGGCAGCTCCAGCGGCGCGAGGATCGCGATCGCCAGGAGCGGCACGTCGCCGGTGACCTCGAGCTGGGTGAGCAGGTAGCGCACGTGCGTGGCGGTGAAGGAGTAGGCGCCCGAGGCACGCGACCCGGCCCGGCCCGCCTCCCGGATCAGCTCGGCGTGCAGGAGCGTGGTCTCCAGGCGGGACCGACCGAAGGCCATCAGCCGCTCCCACGGCTCGGCGCCCGGGCCGAGTGGCGGGGGACCCGACATCACCAGGCCCTGCCACTCGGTCTCGGAGTGGTTCAGCACCGCGCCCATCAGGCCCTCGCGGGACTCGAAGCGGCGAAACACCGTGCCCTTGCCGACCCCCGCCGCCGCGGCCACCGCGTCCATCGTGACGGCGTGGGCCCCGCAGCGCTCGACCAGCTCCTGTGCGGCGTCCAGCAGCCGCTCGCGGTTGCGTGCAGCGTCTCGGCGCTCGGGCGGCGGCGAGCCGATCAGGGGGAGCAGGGGTGGCTCGGACATGACGGCGCCACCCTAGTGACCGCGCCCACGACGGCGCCCGGGAATAGAAAGCGGACCAGAGTCCGTTTCATCGGGCATGACTGACACCACCATCGCCGTCCTCGTCGGCAGCCTCCGCACCGACTCCGTCAACCGCAAGCTCGCCGAGCTGCTCGCCGAGCGGGCTCCGCAGGGCGTCAGCGTCGAGATCGTCGACGGCCTGGGCCAGATCCCGTTCTACAACGAGGACATCGACAACCCGAGCGACATCCCGGCACCCGCCGCAGCGCTGCGCGAACGTGTCGGTGCGGCCGATCGGGTGCTGGCCGTGACGCCGGAGTACAACGGGACCATGCCCGCGGTGCTCAACAACGCGATCGACTGGCTCTCCCGCCCGTACGGCGCGGGCGCGATGGTCGGCAAGCCGTTCGGCGTGATCGGAGCGACCCCGACGCCGTACGGCGGCAAGTGGGCGCACGAGGACGCGGTCCGCTCGGCTCGGGTGGCGGGCGCGGCCGTCGTCGAGGACGTCACGGTCTCCCAGTCCGCCGTCGAGGTCGACGTCCTGAGCGACCCGGACGTGCTGGCCCGGCTGAGCGACGCGGTGCGCACCCTGGCGGACTACGAGGCCGGCGTCGCTGCCTGAACCGTGGGGGGAGGGATAACGTCGGGCCGTGGCTGAACTCCATGACCTCACGGCCCTCGAGCAGGGCGAGCTGGTGCGGCGCGGCGACGTGTCGCCCCTTGAGCTCACCGACCACTACCTCGAGCGCGCCGACCGGCTGGACTCCGTCGGTGCGTTCGTCACGCTGACGCCCGACCTGGCCCGCGACCGGGCGACCGAGCTGACCTCGGAGCTCGCGCTGTCCGGGCCGGGCGCGTCACCGTTGTGGGGGGTGCCGACGGCCATCAAGGACCTGAACCTGACCGCCGGGGTCCGCACCACCTTCGGCTCGGCCGCGTTCGCAGACTTCGTGCCGGACGTCTCCGACAACGTGACCCTCTCGCTCGAGGCTGCCGGCCTGGTGAGTCTGGGCAAGACGAGCACGCCCGAGTTCGGCTCGCCCTGCTACACCGAGCCCGAGGGCGCCCCGGCCGC
>JBAWHI010000479.1:0-2436 GCA_049593675.1 Nocardioides sp. | reverse complement strand
GCGACCCAGGGCTTGGCGGTGTCGCCGTCGAGGCTGACCAGGAACGTGGCGCCGGCGAAGGCTCCGACGAAGCCGGGGACGGCGAGGATCGAGACGGTCCGCCAGTCGACGTTGCCGAGCTTGTGGTGGGAGAAGCCGGACACCAGGGACGTGCCGATCTCGGAGAAGTGGACCGCCGCCGAGGCCGCGGCCGGCGCGACCCCGGCGGCGAGGAGCAGCGTGGAGGACGTGACGCCGTAGGCCATCCCGAGCGAGCCGTCGATGAGCTGGGCGAGCAGCCCCACGAAGCCGAGGACGATGAGCTTGCGCATAGTTGAGTTTCACTCCTGAGTCGATTAAGTCCCGTAAGTCAGGAGACTTTGACACACGAGTCACCCCTCTGGCCAGCGACCCGCCGCTGCGACGTAGCGCACGTCGCGGGTTCGGACGTTCTCCTTGCGGGGTTACTGACGGGTACGTACCATGGAAGTTACCGACGAGTACGCAACACGAAGGTGGGGCCGTGAGCCACTACAAGAGCAACATCCGCGACATCGAGTTCAACCTGTTCGAGGTCTTCGGCCGCGACCAGGTGCTGGGCACCGGTCCGTTCGCGGAGGTCGACACCGACACCGCGCGCTCGATCATCGCCGAGGTCGACCGGCTGGCCCGTGAGGACCTCGCCGCCTCCTTCGTCGATGCGGACCGCAACCCGCCGGTCTTCGACCCGGCGACCCACACGGCTCCGCTGCCCGAGTCGTTCAAGAAGAGCTACCACGCATGGATGGACGCCGAGTACTGGCGCCTGGGCACGTTCGCCGAGCTCGGCGGCACGCCGGCCCCCTCCAGCATCAACTGGGCGCTGGGCGAGCTGGTGCTCGGCGCCAACCCGGCGATCTGGATGTACGCCGCCGGCCCGTCGTTCGCGGGCGTGATCCACCGCAACGGCAACGAGCGCGACCGGCAGATCGCTCAGCTCGTGGTCGACCGGGGCTGGAACACCACCATGGTGCTGACCGAGCCGGACGCCGGCTCCGATGTCGGCGCCGGCCGCACCAAGGCCACCCCGAACGACGACGGCACCTGGAACATCGAGGGCGTCAAGCGCTTCATCACCTCGGCCGAGAGCGACCTCTGCGACAACATCATCCACATGGTGCTGGCCCGCCCGGTCGGCGTCGAGGGCGCGGGCGGCCCAGGCACCAAGGGCCTCTCGCTCTTCATCGTGCCGAAGTTCCACTTCGACGTGGAGACCGGTGAGCTCGGCGAGCGCAACGGCGCCTACGTCACCAACGTCGAGCACAAGATGGGCATCAAGGTCTCGAACACCTGCGAGCTCACCTTCGGCGACCCCGGCGTCGGCGGCGGCGAGCCGGCCGTCGGCTACCTGCTCGGCGAGGTCCACAACGGCATCGCGCAGATGTTCCAGGTCATCGAGAACGCCCGGATGATGGTCGGCACGAAGGCCATCGCGACGCTGTCGACCGGCTACCTCAACGCGCTCGAGTTCGCCAAGGAGCGGGTCCAGGGCGCCGATCTCTCCCAGTCCGCCGACAAGACGGCGCCGCGGGTCCCGATCACCCACCACCCCGACGTACGCCGCTCGCTGATGACGCAGAAGTCCTACGCCGAGGCGATGCGGGCCCTGGTGCTCTACACCGCCACCTGGCAGGACCAGGTGATGCTCGCCGAGCACGCGGGCGAGCGCGACGAGATGGCCGAGAAGGTCAACGACCTGCTGCTCCCGATCGTGAAGGGCTACGGATCCGAGCGCTCGTGGACGCTGCTGGGCACCGAGTCGCTGCAGACCTTCGGAGGCTCCGGCTTCCTGCAGGAGTACCCGGTCGAGCAGTACGTCCGCGACGCGAAGATCGACACCCTCTACGAGGGCACGACCGCGATCCAGGGCCAGGACTTCTTCTTCCGCAAGATCGTCAAGGACCAGGGCGCCGCCCTGGGCCACCTCGCCGGTGAGATCACGCAGTTCATCGACAGCGAGGCCGGCAACGGCCGTCTCAAGAACGAGCGCGAGCTGCTCGCGACGGCCCTCGACGACGCGCAGGCGATCGTCGGCCACATGATCAACGACCTGATGTCGGCCCAGGACGAGGTCCGCAACATCTACAAGGTCGGCCTCAACACGAGCCGGCTGCTGATGGTGCTGGGCGACGTCGTGTGCGCGTGGCTGCTGCTGCGCCAGGCCGAGGTCGCGCTGGAGAAGCTCGGCGGCGACCCGGGCAAGGACACCCCCTTCTACGAGGGCAAGGTCGCGGCCGCGCAGTTCTTCGCGCAGAACGTGCTGCCGAAGGTCACCGCCGAGCGCCAGCTCGCCGAGGCCACCGACCTCGCCCTGATGGATCTGGACGAGTCCGCCTTCTGATGCGACGCCGAGTCGGCGCAGTCTGACCTCCCCCACCCGCCGAGCCGGCGCAGTCTGACCCTGGTCCAGGGTCAGAC
>JBAWHI010000478.1:0-2417 GCA_049593675.1 Nocardioides sp. | reverse complement strand
CCGGCCGCGTCGAGCCGGGAGACGACGCCGTCGTTCACGATGCCGCCGAGCAGCTCGACCGCGCGCGCGTCGTCGCCGAGCAGCCGGCCGAGGGCCGCCTCGATCCCGGCCGCGACCTCGACCGGGGACTTCACGCCGTCGTCGGTCGAGATGCCGTCGGCCGGGAGGTAGATGTTCTGCGGTGCCGTGCACATCTGGCCGGAGTAGAGCGAGAACGAGAACGCGAGGTTCTGGCACATCGCGGCGAAGTCGGACGTCGAGTCGACGACGACCGTGTTGACCCCTGCCTTCTCGGTGAAGACCACGGCCTGGCGAGCGTGCTCCTCCAGCCAGTCGCCGAAGGCGTTGCCGCCGGTGAAGTCGATGAGGCGGACCTCCGGTCGGGTCGCGAGCGTCGCGGCGAGGTGGTCGTCGGGAGCCTCGGCGGCGAGCGTGACCAGCTGCGGGTCGAAGCCGGCCTCGGCGAGCACCTCCTGGCAGACCTGGACGGTGATCGCGAGCGGCAGCACCGCCGCCGGGTGCGGCTTCACCACGACCGGGTTGCCGGTCGCCAGCGAGGCGAACAGGCCCGGCCACGAGTTCCACGTCGGGAAGGTGTTGCAGCCGATGACCAGCGCGATCCCGCGCGGCACCACCGTGAACGTCTTCTCCATCCGCAGCGGCTCCCGCCGGCCGGGCTTCTCCCACAGCGCCGTCGCCGGCGTCCGGGTCATCTCGGTCCAGGCGTAGGCGATCGCCTCCAGCGCACGGTCGAGCGCATGGGCACCACCCGCCTGGAACGCCATCACGAACGCCTGCCCGCTGGTGTGCTGGACCGCGTTGGCCAGCTCGAAGATCCGCCCGTGCATCCGATCGAGGATCTCCAGGCACACCCCCGTCCGTCCGTCGGGGCCGGCGTCGCGCCAGTCGCGCATGCCGGCGCCTGCTGCGCCCAGCAGGGCGTCGACGTCGGCGGCGCGCGGGTAGGAGACGCCCAGGTCGAAGCCGTACGGCGACCGCTCGGTCGCCACGACACCGGAGGCACCCGGGGTGCGGAGCGGGAACTCGCCGCCGCGCCAGGCCTCGAACGCGGCCGTGCCGCGCCCGGCCGCGTCCTCGCCGTACACCCGCGGTGAGGGCGACTCGTCGAAGGCCGAGTAGTACTCCCGGCTGGCACAGGCGGCGACGGCGGCGTCGAGCCGGTCGCGGTGGCGGTCGAGGAAGGGCTGGGACGACGACATGGCACGAACTCCTTGTGACAGATTGTCGCCACTCTTGCACATGAGTGTCACATCTCGCTTCTCTGGCTACGCTCCTCGCGTGAGGACGCGTTGGATCGGGCTGACGCTCGCGCTGGTGCTGGTCGGGGGAGCCGCAGGCTTCGCCGTCGGCGTGCTGCGCGACGACGACCCCACGACGTTCGCCCACGCCCGGCCGGTGCCGGCCCGGTCGCCGTCGATCCCGGTGATCCCGACGCCGCCGTACGCCGAGGACCTCGACTACCCGACGCTGCAGACCGGGCTGCGCTACCTGCCGCGCACGGTCGGCGACCCGCCGTACTTCCAGTGGAGCTACGACGCCCCCGCGGGCTGGGTGATGACCACCGAGGACCGCGACGAGGTGCGCTGGCGCCCGCCGAACGAGACGGTCGCCGGCGGCTTCAGCCTGCGGGTCAAGCTCGTGAACGAAAACAAGCCCCCCGAGCAGATGGTCGCGGAGAAGCGGGCGGCCTTCCTGAGCCTCTACGACGACGTGGTCGTCATCGAGGAGGACGAGCAGTCGATCTCCTTCTCCTACCGCGAGCCCGAGGCGAACACGCAGCGGTTCAACATGTTCTCCTGGACGACCCGGCCGGACAGCACGGAGGCGACGTTCGAGGTGAGCGTCGTGGGCCGGGAGCGCGACGTGCCGGGCCTGACCGAGCTCTTCGACCACGTGATCGCGAGCATCGAGAAGGTGCCGGTCTAGGGCCTGCCTAGATCCCCCGCGTGTCCACGTCGTCGAGCACCCTGTTCGCCGTCGCGCGGTCGGCACTGCGGATCTGCACCCACAGCAGCCGGTTCGCCGCCAGCTGCACGACCCGCTCCACGGTGACGCCGCCGGGACAGCCGGTGTACACCACCGTCCGCGACGGATCGCCGTCGATGGTCGCGTCGATCGGCTCCTGAGCGGCCTCGCACTCCGGGTGCTGGGGCATCTGCTCCGGCAGCTCGGTCCCCGGCAGGATCGCGACGAAGATCCCCTCCGCGTCGGAGGAGACGTCGGACGCGGCGTCGGTCCAGTCGGTGCGGGTGCCGACCGAGAGCGCCGGGAACTGACCGTCCGAGGTCGGCGCCTTCCACCCCCGCGGCGCGACCGCGCGGTCCCAGTCGCCGGGCACGGTCACCACCAGGGTGCCCGTCCGGTCGCTGAGCGTCGCGTCGCGGTCGTCGCCGCGC
>JBAWHI010000477.1:0-9164 GCA_049593675.1 Nocardioides sp. | reverse complement strand
CTCATGGCCCGCGCACCGCACCGGGGCCCGGTGTTCGTGGACGTGCCGATGGACGAGCTGTTCAACAGCGCGACCGGCACGCTGCCCGACCTCAGCAGCCCGCGCGGAGCCGATCCCGACACCGATGCACTCGACCGGATCGCTGCGCTGCTCGCGGGAGCAGAGCGTCCTGTGCTGATCCTCGGCACGGATGTGTGGGCCGACCACGCAGAGGATGCCGCGCTGAGGTTCGTCGAGGCGGTCGGCATACCCGCTATCACCAACGGGATGGGTCGCGGCGTGGTCCCCGGTGGCCACCCGCTGCTCGTCACCAAGGCCCGCGGCAAGGCACTCGGGGGCAGCGACCTGGTGATCGTCGTGGGCACCCCCCTGGACTTCCGGCTGGGCTACGGCGTCTTCGGCGGTGCCGACGGTGCCACCCCTGCGCGGGTGGTGCACGTCGCGGACTCCCCCGGCCAGGTCGCCTCGCACGCCGAGCTGGCGGGATCGGTGTCCGGAGACCTGACCGCGATCTTCGACGGTCTGCTCAGCGGGGTCGAGCGGTCGACCCGCCGCCCGGACTGGTCCAGCTGGGTCGCAGACCTGCAGGGCTCGGTGGCCGCTGCGGTCGAGCGCGACGCCGCGCTGCTGGGGGCCGAGGCCGACCCGATCCACCCCGCTCGCATCTACGGCGAGCTGGTCCCCCGGCTCGCCGAGGACGCGGTCGTCATCGGCGACGGCGGCGACTTCGTCAGCTTCGCGGGCAAGTTCGTGGAGCCGAAGCGCCCCGGCGGCTGGCTCGACCCTGGCCCCTACGGCTGCCTGGGTGCCGGCCTCGGCGCCGCCATCGCCGCCCGACTGGCCCGGCCGTCGTCCCAGGTGGTGCTGCTGCTCGGCGACGGCGCTGCCGGCTTCTCGCTGATGGATGTCGACACGCTGGTCCGGCACAACCTGCCCGTCGTGATGGTGATGGGCAACAACTCGGCGTGGGGCCTCGAGAAGGGGCCGATGCAGATGCTCTACGGCTACGACGTGATCACCGACCTGTCCCCGCGCACGGCCTACGACGACGTGGTCCGCGCCCTGGGCGGCGCCGGCGAGACCGTGACCGACCCTCGCCAGGTGGGTCCCGCCATCGATCGCGCCTTCGCCTCGGGCGTGCCCTACCTGGTCAACGTGATCACCGACGTGAACGCGACCTACCCGCGGACCAGCTTCGGTGTCTGACCTCGTGATCCGTCGCGCCGCCCCCGCGGACCTGGCGGCGGCGGGCGAGACCACGGTCGCGGCCTATCGCGAGTTCACGCTCGGCGACGACGACCCCTACCTGCGCAAGCTCCGTGACGCCGCGACCCGGGACCGGGAGGCGGAGCTGTGGGTCGCCGAGCTCGACGGCGCGGTCGTGGGCACCGTGACGATCGCCCTGGAGGGCTCGCCCTGGCGGGAGATCGGCGAGGCCGGCGAGGGCGAGTTCCGGATGCTCGCCGTCGCACCGGCTGCGCGTCGACGCGGTGTCGGCGACGCCCTGATGCAGCTGGTCCTGGAGCGCTTCCGCGAGCTCGGGGCACGCGCGATCGTCCTCTCGAGCCTCGCCGAGATGACCTCCGCCCACCGGGTCTACGAGCGCCTGGGTTTCCGGCGGATGCCGGAGCGAGACTGGTCCCCGGTGCCCGGTGTCGACCTGGTGGTCTACCGCAAGGAGCTGTGATGGACGCGACCCTGCACTTCACGGTGACCGAGGCCGACACGGCGGCCGCGGTCGGCTCAGGGACCCTGCCGGTGCTCGGGACACCTCGGCTCCTGGCGTGGTGCGAGGCGGCGACCTGCGCCGCTCTGGAGCCGAGCCTGGACGGGGGGTCGACCAGCGTGGGCACCCGCGTCGAGCTCGAGCACACCGGGGCGAGCGCCGTCGGACAGGAGGTCGAGGTGACCGCGTCCGCGTCGTACGTCGACGGCCGGCTGCACCGCTTCACGGTCGCCGCCCGCCACGTCGACGGCGGCGACGCGGGCAAGGTCGCGGGCAAGGTCGTCGGCACCGGCGAGATCACCCGCGTGGTCGTCGATGCCGATCGGTTCCTGGCTCGGATTCGTCCTCAGCCCCGAGATTTGAGAGACTGACCGTCGGCCCTCGGGCCAGACACGTCTCGATCAGGAGGAAATCATGGGCAAGACCGGCCGCAAGCGCCGCGCTCGCAAGAAGAAGGGCGCGAACCACGGCAAGCGCCCCAACGCCTGAGCGCAACTCGTTCCAACGACAGAACCCCCGAACCGTCTCCGGTCCGGGGGTTCTCTCGTCGTCGGGGGTGCCGGTCAGGTCTCGCGGATCTCGACCTGGACCTGACGGATCCGCAGCAGCACCCGCTGGCGCAGGTCGTCGGGCGCGGCCTCCGAGCACGAGCGGGCGACGACGGACTTCACGGTGCGCTGGAGGTCGTACTTCTCCAGGCACGGGTTGCAGGTGTCGAGATGCACCCGCACCTCGGAGCAGTCCGCCTCGTCCAGCTCGTTGTCGATGAAGTAGACGATGCGCTCGAGGAAGTCGGCGCACTCGGCAAGCGTGGGCTCGGGGTGGCCGGCGTGCCCGGGGAGTCCGGTGTTGTCGGTGCTCATGAGGCGCCTCCATCCCGACCGACGGTGAGCAGGTCGTTGTCGCGCACGTAGTCCGAGAGCATGTCGCGCAGCTGGCGCCGGCCGCGGTGCAGCCGGGACATCACGGTGCCGATCGGGGTCTCCATGATCTCGGCGATCTCCTTGTAGGCGAATCCCTCGACATCGGCGAGGTAGACCGCGAGCCGGAACTCCTCGGGCAGGCGCTGGAGGGCGTCCTTGACCTGGGAGTCGGGCAGGTGCTCGAGCGCCTCCATCTCGGCCGAGCGGAGCCCGGAGGAGGAGTGTGACTCGGCGCGATGCAGCTGCCAGTCCTCGACGTCCTCGGACATCGACTGCAACGGCTGGCGCTGCTTCTTGCGGTAGTTGTTGATGAAGGTGTTGGTGAGGATCCGGTAGAGCCACGCCTTCAGGTTGGTCCCGGGCCGGAACTGGTGGAAGGAGGAGTACGCCTTCGCGAACGTCTCCTGGACCAGATCCTCGGCGTCGGCGGGGTTGCGGGTCATCCGCATCGCCGCCGAGTAGAGCTGATCGAGGAACGGCAAAGCGTCGCGCTCGAAGCGTGCCGAGCGCTCGGCCTCCGTCTCGGTGTCGAGGTCGACGACCTCCGGGGTCGTCTCAGTGGGGTCAGTCATCGTCTCCCAGACTAGCCCCGTGGCGGGGCGTTCGAGCACTGCCAGCATGTCAGTCCGAACGCGTCAGCCCGGTCGCTCATTCCCTGCGACCTCCCGGGTCACCCACTCGAGGGTCGACTCGACGATGATCTCCAGCGCCTCCGCCTGGGTGATCTCGCCCGACTTCGGCACCTTGAACGAGTGGTCGCCCCCGGGAACGACCGCGAGATCGAGCTCCTGCGGGAACTCCTCGGGTCGACCCATCGAGTCCCGCTCCCCTTGGATCACCAGCGTCGGGACCCGGGCCGCCCGCAGCTCGTGCAGCCGTGACTTCTCCGGACGGCCCGGAGGGTGCAGGGGGAAGGCCAGCGCCAGGCAGCCCGAGGCACCCAGGTGGCGAGCACACCGAGCAGCCGACCTCGCTCCGGCGGAGCGTCCTCCGACGATCAGCGGGGTCCGCACCCGCAGCTGGTTGGCGGCGGCGGTCAGGCCCGCGTCGAGGGTCGGCGGCGCGGTGGCGACCTTGCGACCCGCGACCCGCCACGGCTGCTCCAGGCGTACGACGGTGATCCCGTGGCGCGGCAGGTGCTGCGCCAGCGCCTCCAGGTCGGCGGTGTCGATGCCGACACCGGCGCCGTGGCTGACGAGCAGCGTGGCGTGCGCCGACCGCGCCCGGCTCGTCACCAGCCGGGCCTCGCCGTGGGGGGTCTCGATCCGACGTTCGGTCTGGCTCACGGCGCTCCTCCCTCCAACGGCAACGGCGCCAGCAGCTCGGGCCCGTTGTTGCGGACGTTGCCGACCAGCGTGGAGACAGGGTAGGCCTCCAGTGCACCCGGAGCGGCGGGCGCGAGCAGATCCAGCAGGTGCTCCCGGGGCTGGCGCGGGTCGAGCCAGGACGACCACCGGTCCGGCTCGACCATGAGCGGCATCCGGTCGTGGATGTGTCCGAGGTCGTCCTCGGCCTGCGTCGTGATCACCGTGCACGTCCAGCGGAACCGGTCGTCCGCGTCGTCGTCCTTGGTCGGGTCGCGCCAGATCTCGTAGAGGCCGGCCATCGCGAGCACGCCGTGGTCGCGGGGCCGGATGAAGAACGGCTGCTTGCGTGGCTTCCCGGCCGCTGTCAGCTCCGACGTCGGGTACCACTCGAAGTAGCCATCGGCCGGCAGGAGGCAGCGCCGGGCCGCGAACGCCCGGCGGTAGGCGGGCTTCTCGGCGACGGTCTCCATCCGAGCGTTGATCATCCGGCTGCCGATCGAGGGGTCCTTGGCCCAGGACGGCACCAGGCCCCAGGTGGCCACCCGCAACTGACGCTCCGGCGGCTCGTCGCTCTGCGTGGACGGCGGTCGCTCGACCACCGCATAGACCTCTTTGGTGGGGGCCACGTTGAAGTCGGCCTCGAGGGGCGCCGGGATCCGCACCTCGGCGATGTCGAACTCCTCGGCGAGATCCTCCGGGCGCCGGCTGGAGGCGTATCGGCCGCACATGTGGTCAGCCTAGGGGGCGGGTCCGACCTGCCCCGGAGCCGCTCGTGTCCCTCATGTCCCTCACGTCCGGGCGAGCTCGTCGAGCAGGAGCCCGGCGGCGTCGTCGGACTCCGGCAGACCCTCGATCCACACACGCGCGCGGACGTCGCCGTCGAGCAGTCGGCGCAGCAGCCCGACCCGGCGTCCGATCCGGACGTCGCGGGCGGCCAGCACGACGACGCGGCCGGGACCGATGCGGCCGATGGTCTCCGTGCCCGCGAACACGGTGCGCGCGGTCTCACCGAGCCGGGCGTCGTGCATGGCCCGGGTGAGCACGTCGTCGGCTCCCGCGGCACCCGGCAGACCCGCGGCCGCCGTGACGACGAGCGCATGCTCGTCACGACCGTCGGCGCGGTAGACCTCCGCGATCCGGGTCCGCAGATGGTGGCGCGTCGACAGCCCGGTCAGCGGGTCCTCGCACGACAGGTCGTGGAGGTGGCCGAGCGTGGCGTCGCTCCAGGCGAGCGCCAGCGCGCGGGTCTCGCGATGGCCGGGCTCGGCACCGAGGACCAGCCACGCCGTGCGCGCGAGTGCGTCGAGGGACTCGGCCAGCGGCTGACCGTCGCGGGCGAGGTCGCCCCCCGCGACCTCGCACGCGACGACCGTGCCCGACCCCGAAGCCAGGGCCTCACCCACCGCCTCGAAGCGTGGCGGCAACGCCGCTCGCAGCTCCGAGGACAGTTCCCGCCCTGCTCCGGGGTCGCTCGTGGCGCCACGCCGCCTGCGCGTCGTGATCCATTCCACCGCGGCTCCCCCCGTCGGTCTGCCGGCGATGAAACGGCCGGACCGGCGACCCATGACGCAGATCTCGGAAGAAGTCCGCCGCAACTTCGGGACCGACCCAGCGTGATCTTTCGGCCGGTCGCGCGTTGAGAGTGATGTGGCCGCCCATCTCGCATCCCTCGACGGCCCGCCGAGCGACGGTGAGCTGATCTCCGCCGTCCGCGGCGGGGACACCGACGCGTACGGCGAGCTCTTCTCGCGCCACGTCGAGGCAGCGCGCCGGCTGGCCCGTCAGCTGGTGAGCGCCGGCGAGGCCGACGACCTCGTCTCCGAGGCCTTCGCGAAGGTCCTCGTGGTCCTCCAGCGCGGCGGCGGTCCCGACCTGGCCTTCCGCGCCTACCTGCTCACCGCGGTCCGTCGTCTCCAGGTCGACCGGATCCGCTCCACCACCCGGCTCCGCACCACCGACGACCTGACCCCCTTCGACCCCGGCGTGCCGTTCCGCGACACGGTGCTCGAGGGCTTCGAGAGCGCGACCGCGGCCCGCGCGTTCGCCTCGCTGCCCGAGCGCTGGCAGCTGGTCCTCTGGCACACCGAGGTCGAGGGACACAAGCCGGCCGAGGTCGCACCGCTCCTCGGCATGAGCGCGAACTCGGTGTCGGCGCTCGCCTACCGCGCTCGCGAGGGGCTGCGTCAGGCCTACCTGAGCATGCACGCCCAGGACGTCGACGACGATGCGTGCGCCCGCACCCGAGCCGCCCTCGGCTCCTACGTCCGCGGCGGACTCTCGCGCCGTGACGCCGCCCGGGTCGAGCAGCACCTCGCGGAGTGTCGGGCGTGCGCTGCGATCCATCTCGAGCTGACCGAGGTCAACTCCCGGCTCGGTGCGCTGCTCGCCCCCCTGCTGCTCGGCACGGCGGCCGCGGCCTACCTCGGCGGCTCCACCGGCGGCGCGGCCGCGGGCGGCGGGATCGTCCTGCTGCTCGACCGTGCCCGCGACCTCGCCCTCTCGCACGGCCCGACCGCGGCGGTGGCCGGAGCAGCGGCGTCGGCGGTCGCTGTGGGGCTCCTGGTCATCACCCACCAGGCCGACCCGGACCTCCCGATCGCCCGGGACCTTCCTGCGACCCGGGTCGCCCCGGCCGACGGGTCGGACGCTCGTCTCGAGCGCACCCGCCAGAGGCGGGGCTCGCCGTCCACGGTCGCGTCGACCCGGACCGCCGACCCGGACGCCTCCGCCACGGCCTCGCCCCCTCCCAGCACGACACCCTCCACGACGGCGGCCGTCCCCCCGGGGCAGCCGCCCACCACGCCGCCCCCGTCACCCGGCCCGTCAACCACCCCGTCATCCACCCCGCCGCCCCCGCCCACGGTGCCCTCGGCCCCGGAGCCTCGCCCCCTGGTTCGGGTGGACGCAGACGTCTCGGTCGGTCCCGACGGTCTCGCCGTGGGGGCAAGCGCCGGTGCACTCGGTCTCGATCTCCCGCCCGTCCAGGTGACGATCCCTGTCGGGCCCGGCTGAGCGAGCCTCGCCAGGACTGGTCTCACCCGACGGCGGGTATGCATGGATGCATGACCGTCAGCAGACTGATCGCCCGTCCGATGCTCGCGTCGATCTTCGTCGTGGGCGCCGCCAACGCCCTGAAGAACGCCGCCGGCCCGGCTGCGAAGGCCGACCCGGTCGCCTCCCGCCTGGTGCCGCTCGCCCAGAAGGCCGGCATCCCGCTGCCCGAGAACCCCGAGACCCTGGTCAAGATCAACGCCGGAGTGCAGATCGGTGCCGGTCTGGCCCTGGCGACCGGCCGCGCGCCCCGGACCTCCGCCGCCGTGCTGGCCGCGTCCCTGATCCCGACCACCCTCGCCGGCCACCGGTTCTGGGATGAGGAGGACCCCGCGCAGCGCGACCAGCAGCGCCTGCACTTCTTCAAGAACCTCTCCCTGCTCGGCGGCCTGGTGATCGCGGCCGGCGACACGGCCGGCAAGCCCGGCATCGCCTGGCGCGCCCGGCACGCCGCCAAGGACGCCCGCCGCGAGGCCCGCCTGCTGAAGGAGTCGATCACCTGAGCGACGCCGCCGATAGGCTGCCGCCCGTGACCGATCCCTGGCCCGCCCCACGCGCCCGACAGCCCGTCGACGCGGTCGTCACGCTCCCCGGCAGCAAGTCGCTCACCAACCGTGCGCTCGTCCTGGCGGCCATCGCGGACGGCCCGTCCGTCGTACGACGGGCGCTGCGCTCTCGCGACAGCTCCCTGATGGCGGCGGCCCTCACCTCGTTGGGGTCCGTCGTCGATACCAGCGACGAGGACTGGGTGGTCACCCCCGGGGCCTTCGGCGCCGACGCAGCGGTCGACTGCGGACTGGCCGGCACGGTGATGCGCTTCGTCCCTCCGGTGGCCGGGCTCTCGACCGGCCGAGTCTCCTTCGACGGAGACCCGCACATGCGCAACCGGCCGGTCGGCGAGATCCTCGGCGCGCTGCGCGGCCTGGGCGTCGACGTCCCCGGCCACGCGCTGCCGTTCACCGTGCACGGCACCGGGTCGGTGCGCGGCGGCACCGTGGTCGTGGACGCCTCGGCGTCCTCGCAGTTCATCTCCGCGCTGCTGCTGGCCGGCGCACGCTACGACGAGGGCGTCGACGTGCGCCACGACGGCAAGCCGGTCCCGTCGCTGCCCCACATCGACATGACCGTCGCGATGCTGCGCGAGCACGGAGTCGACGTGGACGACGCGGACGCCAACCGCTGGCGGGTCGCCCCCGGCCCGATCCGGGCGGTGGACCGCACGATCGAGCCGGACCTCTCCAACGCGGCGCCCTTCCTGGCCCTGGCGGCGGTGTCCGCAGGCTCGGTGACCGTCCGGGACTGGCCGCGGCAGACCACCCAGGCCGGAGATGCCCTGCGCGAGATCCTCACCGCCATGGGCTGCGACGTGGCCCTCACCGACGACGGGCTCCGGGTCACCGGCAGCGGCACCCTGCTCGGCCTCGACATGGACCTGCACGACGTCGGCGAGCTGACCCCGGCGGTCGCCGCGCTCTGCGCCTTGGCCGAGACACCCTCGCACCTGCGCGGGATCGGCCACATCCGCGGTCACGAGACCGATCGACTCACCGCCCTGGCCCGTGAGCTCGGCGCGCTCGGCGCCCAGGTCACCGAGCACCCTGACGGCCTCAGCATCACGCCGGCCGCCCTGCACGGCGGGGTCTTCCACACCTACGCCGACCACCGGATGGCGCACGCCGGCGTCATCATCGGGGCCGCCGTCGACGACGTGCGGGTCGAGGACGTCGCCACGACGGGCAAGACCTTCCCGGGCTTCGCCGACTTCTGGTCGGGACTGATCCCCCGGTGAGCGCAGCATGACCGGCCGGTACTCCGACCAGGACGTCGAGCACTACGACCGTCCCCGTCGGCGTACCCGCCCCCGCACCAAGGAGCGCCCCAGCTACGACGACGCCGAGGAGGCCGTGGTCGTCACGGTTGACCGGGGCCGCTTCACCCTGCTGCTCGACGGCCGGACCGTGACCGCGATGAAGGCTCGTCCGCTGGGCCGCAAGGGCGTCGTCGTCGGCGACCGGGTGCGCGTCGTCGGTGACACCTCCGGCAGCGACGGCAGCCTGTCGCGGATCGTGGAGGTCACCGAGCGCAGCACCGTGCTGCGGCGTACGGCGGACGACGACGACCCGGTCGAGCGGGTGATCGTCGCGAACGCCGACCAGC